>DASWYH010001202.1:0-5048 GCA_036405095.1 Gemmata sp.
GTCGAAGCGCCCGCCGACCAGCACCCCGCCGAGGCAGTCGTCTTTCGGTTCCAGTTCGATCCCGATCACGCCCTTCCCCGCACCCGAGAGGATCGACACCTGGTCCAGCGGGAAGTGGGTGACGTACCCGCCCGCGGTCGCCAGCATCACGCCGTCTTCGCCCGCCGCGAGCCGCGCCATTACTACCTTATCGCCTTCTTCGAGCTTCACGAAGCGCCGACCGGCCTTCGTGGACTCGGCGCGGAACGCAGTGATCGGCAGCCGCAGGATGAAGCCGTTGCGGGTCGTCACCACCAGGAACGGCCCGGCGGGCAGGTCACCCTTCGCGGGCAGGTCCGCCGGGGTGAACCGCGGGTCGGTGGTGACCGCCGCGACCACCTTCACCCCGTCACCGAGTTTGAAGAACTTCGTAATCGGCTCGCCGTACCCGGCGGTCGCCGGAACCTCGTTGATCCGCATCGTGTACGCGGCGCCGTCGTCCGCGAAGAACACCACATGATCGAGCGTGCTCCCCGGCACCACCGCGACCACCGTATCGCCCTCTTCCACGCGCGTCGTTTCGACCGACGCGAGCCGCCCCACGCGCTTGATGCGCCCGTTGCGCGTAAGCACCACGTTCGTGTTCTCGCGAGCAATATACGCTTCCTCGTTGAACTCCAGCACGTCCTCGTCGGACGCCATGCGCGTCTTCCGGCGCTCGGGGAACTTCTCGATCAGCGCGTCCAGTTCGCCCCGGATGACGCCCCAGAGCTTCTTCTCCGAAGCGAGAATGGTTTCGATGTCCTTGGCCCGCTTCCGCTTGTCCGCGAGTTCGTCCAGGATCTTCTGGATTTCGAGCTGCGCGATCTTGTAGAGCTGCGAATCGAGGATCGCGCCGACCTGCTCGTCGTCGAGCTTGAACGCGGCCTTGAGCTTCTCCGCGGCGTCGGGTTTGCCGCTGCTCTCGCGGATCATCTTGATGGCGCGGTCGAGCGCGTTGAAGATGATCGCGAAGCCCTCCAGGATGTGAATCCGGCGGCGCAACTGCCGCAACTCGTACTCGAACCGCCGGCGCACGGTCGCGAGCCGGAAGTCGAGGAAGTACCGGAGCAGCTCTTTGAGGCTCAGTTTGTCCTTCGGCCGCATCCCCTTTCCGTCTTCGGCGGGGACCAGGGCGGTCATGTTGTACGAGTAACTTTTCTGCAACTCGGTGTGCTTGTAAAGGTACGCCATGACGAGGTTCGGATCGGTTCCCGACTTGATTTCCAGCACCAGGCGGAGCCCGTCCTTCTCGTTCGACTCGTTCGACTGCCCCGTCAGTTGCGGCAGCTTCCGCTCGTCAATGATCGAGCCGATGGTGTTTTCCAGGTCGCCCTTGTTCACGCCGTAGGGGATCGACGTGATGACGATCTGCACCCCGCGGTCGATCTTCTCCTCTTTCCACTCGGCCTGGACCTTGATCGTGCCCGTTCCCTCTTCGTAGATCCGGCGCAGCGCGGCGCGATCGGCGAGGATCTTCCCCCCCAGCGGGAAGTCGGGGCCTTTGATCTTGTCCAGGAGGTTGGCAACGGTGGCGTCGGGGTTGTCGATCAGGAGCACGCAGGCTTTCAGCACCTCGCCGAGGTTGTGGGGCGGGATCTGGGTTGCCATCCCGACCGCGATGCCCGCGGTGCCGTTCACCAGCAGGTTCGGGAACTGCGCCGGGAGCACGGCCGGTTCGCTCCGGGTGCCGTCGTAACTCGCGTTCGAGTCCACGGTCTCCTGACCGAGTTCGTCGAGCAGCAGTTCCGCTTGCCGGCTCAACTTCGCTTCCGTGTAACGGTACGCCGCAGGCGGGTCGCCATCGACCGAACCGAAGTTCCCCTGCCCGTACACGAGCGGCACGCGCAGCACCCAGTTCTGCGACATGCGCACGAGGGCCTCGTAGAGCGCGCTGTCGCCGTGGGGGTGGTAGTTCCCCATCACCTCGCCGACGATCTTGGCGCACTTCAGCGCCTTCTTATCGACGGTCAGCTTGAGGTCGTGGAACATCGCGTACAGGATGCGCCGTTGGACGGGCTTGAGCCCGTCGCGAACGTCGGGCAGCGCGCGGCCCTTCACCACCGACATCGCGTAGTTCAGGAACCGCTTGCGGACCTCGTCCGCGATTTTCACCGTTTCGATCGACTCAGCCATTGCGGGGGTTCCGGGTCAGAGCGTCGTAAGTCGCAAAGTCGAACCTCCGGAGCCGCAGAAGTTCGAGCACTTCGCGACCTTGGGACTTTCGACCGGCCTCGCGGCCTTATAATGTACATGCGGCCACATATAAAACACTATACCCGATGCGCACCCAACAGAAAGGTTGGAAGCGCGCCGGGAAGCGCGAGCAACCCCCGCGGCGCGGGGGTTGGGTCGGCGGGTGCGCATTCTACGGGATCGGGCGCCCCTGAGGGTCACCGCGAGCGAATCAGCGGAGAGGTTATTTCTGCTTCGGCGCGGGGTACGCTTTGAGGCACCTGGCCAGTTCCACCTGGTAGCCCGGAGACGCGGCCTCGAACCCCTTCAGGCGCCAGAGGCTCGTGAGGAGTTGCCCCTCGTCGGTCGTGACGCACTTCACCAGGCCGTCCTGGATCTTCGTTGCGGTGGCCGGGGTCAGCGCCCCCTTGCGGTACACCAGCACCGCCGACGGGAACGGCTCGGATTGGGCCAGCACCTTGAGCTGGCTGCCGGCGCCGGCCTTGTGTTTCTGGTAGGCGACCAGCGTTCCGGCGTCCACCAGAGCCGCCGGGCACTGCTCGTCGGCCACCGCGTCGAGAGCGTCCTCGATCGACTTGCCCTTGAGCTTGGCGACATCGCAGCAGCCCTCCGGGAGCGTGCCCTTGAGCCGCTCGAAGTAGACGCGACAGTGCGCCTTCGTGCCGTTGGGCACGGCCACCGTTTCGCCCTTCAGGTTGTGCGGGCCGTCCGCTTTCGAGTTCACGTTCACCACGATGCACGCCTGGAGCTTGTGGGTGGGCACCGTGACCACCAGCGGGACCAGTTCGGGGTGCTGCTTCACCCAGGCGTACTCGAACCCGTGGAGCACCGCGAGGTCGAGCTTGCCGCCCCGCAACTGCTCCGTCAGGTCCGCGTAGTCGCGCCCGACGCAGACCTCGCCCTTCAGGCTGGATTGCTTCTCCAGCATGTTCTGGAACGGGCGCGACGCGCGCTGCACGACCGCGTGGGGCAGCCCGCTGAACATGCTCTCCGGCAGCCCGATCTTCATCGGGGTCGCCGGTTCGGCCGCCGCGGCGCGCGGGGCCGCGGGAACCACCGCCACCGCGACCGGCAGCAGACAACACGCAACCAAGGCGTACACGCGACCCACGAGGCACCCCTTCTGTCTCGAAAACGGCTGACGGTTAGCGGCTGGGTGACAGCCGAGGAGAACGGTCCCGGGCGACTTGAACTTCCGCAGCCGCAGCGGGCGCTCGCAAACGGCCAATGGCGAGCGGCCCTCACCGGTCCGGGAACGCAGGGCGGATGCCGCCCGCGGTGACCCGCTCCAGCGCGGCGAGCGCGAGCAGGTACTGGTACACCGCCTCGAAGTACCCCGACTGTGCCCGCGACGCCTCGACCTCGGCAATCACCAGTTGGTCCTTCGCCTTCGTGAACTCGGCCACCGCCCGGGCCTGCTCCTGGAGCTGCTTGCTCAGCGCGAACTGTTTGGTGGCGATCGCGAGCTTCTCGGACGCGAGTTCGAAGTCGAGGTACGCGGTCTCCGCTTCGAGCAGGATCAGGTTCCGGGCCTTGTCGTAGACCGCTTCGGCCCGTCGGGCGAACGCCATCGCCCGGCACACGCGATCGTACTTGCTGCCGATCAGTTGCACCGGCATCTCGGGGATGATCCCGCCGGGCCGGTAGTCGGTGCCCCGGTTCGGCGCCGGGATCTCCTTCGCGTGGATGTCCGCACCCGAGGCGAACGTCGGGGCCACCCGCTTGAACGGGAGCTTGCCCTGGGCGTACACCTCGAGCCGGAACGCATCCACCCCGGCCGCCGCGAGAACCAGTTCCGGGCGGCGCTCCAGAGCGAGCTCGGCGACCCCGTCTTGCGTGAGCGCCGCTTTCTGGCTCATCACGGGCAGGGCCTTGTCCTTGATCTGGAACCGGAACGTGCGCGAATCGACGGCCATCACCTCGCGCAGCCCGGCGAGCGCCTTCTCCCGCCCGAGGCGGGCCGTCACCTGGAGCTTCCGCGCCTCGTACAGCCCGTTCTCCATCAGTTGCAACTTGATCAGGTTGAACTGAGCGGCTTCCAGCTCCTTGGCGGTCGCGGACTTGAGGAACTCGCGGGCGATCTCAACGAGGTTGTCGAGCCGGAGGACCACCCGGTTCGCGAGTTCGTTCTGCTGCTTCGCGTACACGGCGGTGTAGTACAGCCGGGTCACGTCCTGCACGACCTCGTTGTGCAGCTTCTGGTACTCGGCCGAGGTCGCCATGAGCCCGCGCCGGGCCTGCTGCTTGCGGATGCTCAGATCCGGGCTGAGGAAGGTAGCCGCGGTGCCGGTGTTGGTGAGCGCCTTGTAACCGGCCTCGACGGCCGCGGTGCTCTCGCGCACGGCCCGGAGCGACGGCTGCCGCTCGAGGGCGATCGCGATGCACTCGCCGAGCGACAGCTCCGGCCCGGTGTCGCCGGGGCGCTCGACCCCGGGGGCGCCCCTCGGCGCGTCCACCGGCGCCGGGGCCGGGAGCGGGTTCTGCCCCCTCACCGCGTGCCCGCGTGGTGTGGGAACCGGCGGGGGAACCGTCGGGGACACCGGTTGCCGCGCGTTCACGGTCGCGCCGACCGCAAGAGCGAGTGGAACGCACCCGGCCAGCAGCCGGACGGCGAGCGTGCGCGATCGTTTGGGCCAGTTCATGTTGCCGTCCCCTACACCCTGCGGGGCGAGTCCGTTCGTCCCGATTTCTTCATCGTCCCCAGCCCGCGCGGTCTGGATTGCGGCCGGGACCGAACTGGAACCTTCTTCCCAGAGAGTGCGGGTCGTTCCGGCTGTAGCGGCTATGGCAGTACAATGTCTTTGTGACCGGGAGTAACGTGGCTATGCATCAGA
>DASWYH010001203.1:0-4755 GCA_036405095.1 Gemmata sp.
GTGACGCACTTGAGCGGCGAAAAAATCGACTGTCGGGCGCAGAACCTGACATGGACCACCCGAGCCGAGCACAGCGCCTACATCTCCATGCTCGGACGCCTCAAGCACCGCTACGGCAGCGCCAACCCCAACGCCAAGCTCACCGAGGGGGCCGTCACCGAGATGCGGCGGCGGTCCCGCGCTGGGGCGAGCTACACGCAGTTGGCCCGCGAGTTCGGTGTGTCCGTCTCGGTGGCACACCGGGCAATCATCGGGCAAAGCTGGCGCCACGTCGCGTGATTTCCCCTGCCGCTCTCACAATGAGCGGTCTAAATCGGTTTCAATTCAAAACCAACCATATGGAAAGAAGGTTATGCCCGCAAAATACCTGAATACGAAGCCCGACTGTTACAACCCGCTCGCCGAAACGAACCGTGACACGACCACGAACGGTTACCCCGACCAATCCATCGCGGGTGCCTCTCCTGCTGAGTCGATGTCCGCCGCTCAGCACGCCATCGCCGTGGCATTCGGCTACTCGCCCGCGACCGCGCCCGACACCCTTCTTCGTGTTGGTTCCGGCGCCCGGCACGACGAGAGCGTTCCGTCCCAGGCCCACCTCGACACCGTGGCGGCGTTCTCCACGGAGTCCTCAGTTTGAAGTTGCCTGATTCGGTTAGCGAGTCCGAATTTCTTTCCGCCGTCGAGCACGTCGGGAATGTGCTTTCGACGAAGTTGCGGTTCAGCGCACACGACCCCGATGACATTAAGCAGATGGTCTGCGTGATGGCCCTCCAGGCCCTTCCACGGTTCGACCCGTCGAAGGGGAAGCTGGAGTGCTTCCTATTTCGGCATTGCCATAATCGGCTTCTCAATGTCCGCCGCAACGACGGGCTCCGGTCTGACCCTCCGTGCCGAGTGTGTTTCGACCACGCCCGCGGTTTCGGCGATGGTCACACCGACGGTTCGACGTGCCCGAAGTTCGAGTTGTGGTGGCAGCGCCGACTGGCGCGTGTGAACCTCGCCATGCCCACCAGCATCGATAAGGTGGGCTCGCTTGAGCAGGAGAGCCGGATGTGGACCGACTCGAACGTCCCCGACTCGGCCGCCGACAAGGAGCTGCTCGACCTCGTAGACGCGCACGTCCCGCTGGACCTACGAGCCGACTACCTCCGGATGCGGGCCGGCGAACCAGTTCCGAAGCCGAGACGGGAGCGCGTGCTGCAAGCGGCTCGCGACATCCTCGGCGACCCGCGCCAGTACGATAACCAGACGCCGGGCACGGTGTTCGAGGCACCCGAACCCGAGGACGGGTTCGACGACTCGGACGACTGGGACGAATGAAGTCATGTTGGGCGCCGCCCACTCGCCAGAACAGGAGACCGCCATGAGCTTGGCCGACGACCTCAAGACCCGTGTCACCACCGCCGTGAAGGGCGGGGACGCGCTGACCCGGGACGCCCTGCGAACCGTTCTTGGTGAAGCTCAGGCCGAGGCCGTTCGCCGCAAGACTGAGGTTACCGACGAGGTGGTCTTGGGCGTTATCAAGAAGACTGTTGCCGGTCTGAAGGAGACGATTCCGCTGGTGAAGAACTCCGGCCGGGACGTGGCCCCGAAGGAAGCCGAACTGGCCCTGTTGGAGTCGCTGCTGCCGAAAGCGTGGAACCAGGAGGCCATCTCGGCTGCGCTCGCTCCACATCGCGACGAGCTGCGCGCCGCCAAGAGCGACGGTCAAGCGATGGGCGTGGCGATGAAGGTCCTCAAGGCGCAGGGGGCGACCACCGAGCCGGCCGACGTGAAGGCGGTCGTGGCGAGTGTGCGGGCATGACACACCACGCGCCTTCGGCACGGCACCTGCACTAACGAAGGAGGTACGAGCACCTCGGGTCCGGGTCCCCCGACCCGCCATCATTCCCCGAGCCTGTCCTCCTGCTCATCACTCAGGCCCGCGGTCGTCCGCGGGCTCTGTTCTTTTTGGCCCCCGGCAGTCGGAGTCGCCCGGCCGTCTGGTGCGCGATTTGCTTGACGCCAGGGCGTGTGCATCGTCACGTTGGAGAAGAGTGATGAGAACGGGTCTGGCGCGGAACTGGTGGATGCTGGCCATCCGGGGCGTGCTGGCGCTTCTGTTCGGGGTGCTGGTGTTCCTCTGGCCCGGACTGGCTTGGGCGGCGGTCGTACTGATGTTTGCGGCCTATGCGTTCCTGGACGGCGCGGTCGCCATCGCCGCTGCGGTGGTCGGGCACGAGCGCGGGGCGCGGTGGTGGGCGCTCGCGCTGGAGGGCGTGGTCGGCCTCGCCGCGGGCGTGCTCACGCTGGCTTGGCCCGAAGTCACCGCGCTGGTGTTGCTCTACCTCATCGGGTTCTGGGCGGTCTTCACGGGCGTACTCGAAATCATCGTGGCCGTGCGGCTCCGCAAGGACATCGAGGGCGAGTGGGCGCTGGGCCTCGCGGGGCTGTTGTCCGTCGCAATGGGGCTGGCGGTGCTCCTGTTTCCGGGCGCGGGGGCGCTCGCGGTGGCGTGGCTCATCGGCCTCTACGCGGTGCTGTTCGGCGCGACCCTGCTCGCCCTGGCCTTCCGCCTGCGAGGGCGCCATCGCGTTTCGACGAGCGCCGGGGCCGTGGTGTGAAGTGAGCCAGATGAGCAGGAAGGTGCCCGGCTCGTTCCCGGTGGGCCAGACCTCTCCTGCTCAGTCGGCGCCCGCGCTCGTTGGCTCCTCGATAAGCAACCCGCCGCCTACAATCCGAGGTGGTCCGCAAGTACCCCGACAAGAACGTCGAGTGGGACCGGCGCGGCGTCCTCCAAGAACCGGACCGTGGCCCCGCCGGGGAGGACCTCAATGCCATACACGTTGTACCCGACCGACCACTCGGCGAACCGCCCGGACTGCACGTCCCACACGGCCTGAAGGAGTTCGGCCGCAAAATGCGGGTGCCCCGCCAAGTCCGAGAGCAGCGCCCGGCTCCACCCCACCGCGTCGTTCATGTCGTTGGGCGGGAACCTCACCACGGGCTACCCTCTGTGGCTGGGACGTTTCGCGCGTCGGGGTAAAGGACCCGCGGTTCTGCCGCCGGTTCGCGCGGTAACCGTTAGCCGGCGATGCTCGCGTCTTTCGGCCCCTCCGCGAGCGACCCGCTGACCAGGATGACGTGTCCCCAAAACAGATTGCCGTCGTTGAAGCAGAACTCGAACGCCCCGTCCGAGTACACACCGACTGACGCCAGCGCCATCCGCGCTTTGAACGTGTCGCGGGTGAACGGCTCTTCGTCCTCCCCAAGCCACGCATCGTTCTTGAGGTCCAGTAGCTCGTCGGCAGCGTGGTCCCGGACGCGCTCGTCCCACTGCCGCTGCTCGTCCCAAAGGCTCTGCGCGGTCGCGAGCAGCGCGTTCTCGTCCTCACTCTCATCCAGTGACAGATGAAGCCGGACCGGATGACCACCCCACGGAACCTCGGCCTCGTAACTGTTCAGCGCCCGGTCCAGGGTGAGGGTCCCGAAGAACGGGTGCTCGACCGTCACCGGCTGACGCAATTGCTCCACCCGGGCGCTCAGCTCGGTGTCCGAGGGCTCCGGCCCCAGCACCTCGACGAGTTGCGCCCGTGCGGTATCACCGGCTCCGACGGGTTCCGTGGGGCGCACCCGAACGCGGATGATGTCGTACGGGTGAAGGGCGTCCATCGCCGCCCGAAGCTCGGCGTCGGTGAGGCCCGGTTTGGAGAGGTACAGTTGCTGTTCCGTGACCGCCCCGTCCGGTCGCCGCCATAGCACGAACGAGAAGTTGAGCGCCCACAACGACTCCTGACCGCCGCGCCCACCGCCCGCCCCGAGTGGGTGGACTACGCCGACGATTTCCACCAACTCTCCACTTTGACCAGTAGACTTCATCCCGTTGCTTGGCACGGTCTTCTCCTGCTCACTTCTTCCCGAACACGAGTCAAAGGTAAGGCCGGACTACTGATTCTCAACGACATTGGCCTCAAACGTCCGCCCAGGCACGAACTCCAGAGTAACGTCTTTTCAGATTGCCCGCCCTTACGCCTGGACGAATCCCGCCCTTTATCCGCCCGAGCCCATGACTTACATTGCATTCCACTCCTATCCGCGGTAAGAAAAATCATCCGAAATCCCTGGTATGTAGGCCGGTATGTCCACTCGCGACGAGTTCTCACCAAAAATAAAACAAGTCTTGTCTGACCGAGCCGGTAGCAAATGTTCCTGCCCCCACTGCGAAGCACCGACTTGCGGTCCGCACACTGACCCAACGAAAGCTGTCAACCTTGGGGTTGCCGCTCACATCACCGCGGCAGCCCCGGGTGGCCCCCGCTATGACCCAACGATGTCCTCGGTGGACCGCAGTGCGGCCACAAATGGCATCTGGCTGTGCCAAGTCTGTGCGAAGCTCATCGACAGCGATGTCTTGCAATTTCCGGTAGACCTCCTGCGGGCGTGGAAGAAAGGGGCCGAAGAACGCGCTGACCAACAGCGGGGCCGCGCGATGAGTATCTCGTCAGCCGGGATTGCCGGACTGGACCAAAAGCTGTCGGCCCTGCTCGCCATCGTGCAGTCACCTCCGGGGCCATCGGCAGACCAAATCGACGGCGAACTCGACGAGGTCAAGCAAGAGCTGGAGAGGCATGACTTGTTTCTCGCACGCCGGCTTGTTGAACGGGTTCTCAACCGACGTGGCACCAGCTTGACCGACCGCCAAAAGTGGCGGGCGAAAACGCAGCTCGCAACCACATTCCTCGCGGAAGGTGATGTGACAAAAGGCGCCGGTTT
>DASWYH010001204.1:0-1573 GCA_036405095.1 Gemmata sp.
CTGCCGCACATCGGCGGGGCCGAGCGACAGAACCGGGTGGTGCAGCATCACGCACCGCGCGCCCGCGTCGGCAGCGTGTGTCAGTTCGCCGGCGGCCCGGAACCGCGAGGGGGAGCGGCCCGCGTGAAGCGCCTTGAAGCCGGCATCGAAGGCGACCCCTTCGGCGCGCAGGGCCTTCACGAACAGGGCGCGCGACAGGCCGAAGGCGGCGGGGGCGTACTGGAACCCGAGCTTGTAGAACGCGGGGATGGCGGAACCTACCCCCCCAATCCCCCTCCCTGAAGGGAAGGGGGTGAACGCGCGCAGCGCCTCCTGCGCGGCGGTGTGCGCGATCCGATGGTGAGTCTCTTTCTCCCCCTTCCCTTCAGGGAGGGGGGCCGGGGGGGCAGGTTCCACCAGCTCCCGCACCCGCTCCGCGCGCCACGCGGTTGCGTCCCGGAGCTTCCGTACCTGCGGGCGCAGGGCCGTCGCTTGCAGCTCACTGATCGGTGCCCACTGCTGCACCCCACGGTGGAGAAACGTTTTCGCCCGCTGATAGAGCTGCGGATCGGTGAAGAGCAGCGCGCCTCCGCGCCCGGCGGTGAGCAATTTCGAGCCCCCGAAGCTCAGCGTGCCGATATCGCCACACGTTCCGACCGGTTGGCCCCCGACCTGCGCGCCGGGGGCCTGCGCCGCGTCCTCGACCACCCCGACCCCGCGCGCCCGCGCGACCGCGCGAACGGCCGGCACGTTGACCAGCCCGCCGTGCAGGTGCGAACAGATGACCGCCTTCGTGAGCGGGGTGAGCGCGGCCCCGAGCCGGGTTTCGTCGAGTTGCCACGTGTCCGGTCGCACGTCCACCAAAACGGGCTTGGCGCCGAGCGCGTGAACCGTCAGAAAGTTCGACTCGTAGTCGTAGGCCGCCATGACGACCTCGTCCCCCGGGCCGACCCGCAGCGCCCGGAGCGCGACCTCCACAGCGAGCGTCCCGCTGGCGCAGGTCAGCGCGTGCGGCACCCCGTGAAAAGCGGCCAGCTCGGCTTCCAGCGCGCACACGTGTTCGCCGTGGTACTGCCCCCACGCCCCCGAGGCGAGCGCGGCGGCGAGCGCGGCCTGAACGTCGGCGTCGGGGAGCGGCCAGCCGGGCGGCCCTTCGGGCCGAACCGGTGCGCCGCCGAGCAATGCGGGTAGTTCGGACTTCATTCGTTCAGGTATACTGGAAGATGTCACCGCAAACGGAAGGCGCCCCGTGCCAAAGACCGCTCTCCGACCCGACTGGAACACCGCCGCCGACCCGGACGTGCTGCTGAACCTGGTTTGGCCGCGCCCGCTGGCGTACCGGGCCGACACCATCAGCCAGGGGCTGCCCGCGCCGCTGGTCCGCCGGCTGCGGCTGTACGGGGTGGCGTGTGCCCGCATGGCCTGGGACGCGCTCGCCCCCGACGCGCGGAACGCGGTGCAGCTCTCCGAGCGGTTCGCCGACGACCCGGTGGCGGAGGTGAGCGTGCGGGCCGCGGCCGTGCGGATGAGCTACGGGGCGGCCACGTTCCAGCAGCAGGCCGCGAACGCGGCCGGGTGGGCGTCGAGCGGGGTG
>DASWYH010001205.1:0-3352 GCA_036405095.1 Gemmata sp.
ACCACTGACCACTGACCACTGACCACTGACCACTACTGGGATCAGATCGGGAGCGGGTTGGGCGCCTGAAACGTCTCGGGGGGCTCGTTCTTCGCCACCACCACCACGCCCGTTTCGGTGACGGTGAACCCCCGCTTCCGATCGAACTCGGAGTCGTACCCGAGAACCGTATAGGGCGGGAGTTTCACGTCCTTGTCGATGATCGCCTTGCGGATGCGGCAGTAGCGCCCCACGTCCACGCCGTCGAGCAGGATGGAGTCTTCCACCACCGCGTAGCTGTTCACACGCACGCGGGGGGACAAGATGCTGCGCCGGACGTGCCCCCCGGACACGATGCTCCCGGCGCAAACGATGCTGTCGAGCGCCTCGCCGCGGCGGGCGTGCCCGGCGGCGCCCTCCCCGGTGAATACGAACTTCGGCGGCGGGAGCTGCGGCTGGAGCGTGCGGATCGGCCACGTCGCGTCGTACATGTTCAGCACCGGCTCGACGTTGATCAGGTCCATGTTGGCCTGGTAGTACGCATCGAGTGTGCCGACGTCGCGCCAGTACGGCACCGCCTTGCGGTTCTGGTCCAGGAACCGGTGGGCGATCACCTTTTGTCCGCCCTCGATCATCTGCGGGATGATGTCCTTGCCGAAGTCGTGGTTGCTCACGGGCTTCGCCGCGTCCTGGCAGAGCAGCTCGAACAGCAGCCGCGTCTTGAACACGTAGATGCCCATCGACCCGAGCGCGTGGTGCGGGTCGCCGGGCATGGGTGGAGCGGTCTTGGGCTTCTCCAAGAAGTTCACGACGCGGTCGTCGGCAGCCGTCTGCATGATGCCGAAGTGCCGCACCTCATCGAGCGGAACGGGGATGCACCCGATGGTCACGTCCGCGCCGCGGTCCACGTGCGCGCGGATCATGTGGCCGTAGTCCATCTTGTAGATGTGGTCCCCGGCCAGGATCAGCACGTGCTCGACGTTCTCGCGCTCCAGCGAGTAAATGTTCTGGTAGATCGCGTCCGCGGTGCCCTTGTACCACGTCTCGTCGATGCGCTGCTGAGGCGGGAGCACCTCGACCAGCTCGCCGAGTTCGGAGCTGAGGAAGTTCCACCCGTGCTTCAGGTGCCGGTCGAGGCTGCGGGACTTGAACTGCGTGAGCACGAGCACGCGCCGCAGCCCGCTGTTGATGCAGTTCGAGAGCGTGAAGTCGATGATCCGGTACAGCCCGCCGAACGGGACCGCCGGCTTCGCGCGGTCGCGGGTGAGCGGTTCGAGCCGGGTACCGCGCCCGCCCGCGAGGATGACCGTAATGACGCCACGCATAACAACTCCCGCGACAACGACCCGTGCCCATTGTGCCGCAGGAGTCAAGCGGCGGAAAGGGGCGCGCCCGTGCGGGACGCAAAATTCGGTCTGGAGCGACCCCGGTGTTCCTTATTCCCGACACGCCGGAGCCGGTTCCGCGCCTTACCTCACACGGCCGGCGTAAGCACCGCTGCGCGTGTCGATCACCACCGTGTCCCCGATGTTGACGAACTGCGGCACGGTGACTTTGAGCCCGGTTATCAGAACCGCGGGTTTGGTGACCGCCGAGGCCGTGGCCGCGCGGACGCCCGGCTCGGTTTCACGCACGGCCAGTTCGACCGTCGGGGGAAGCTCCAGCGCCAGCGGCTTGTCGTTGAAGAACACGAGTGTCGCCAGCGCGCCCTCCACCAAGAAACCGATGTGCTCACCGACGAAGCCCGGGGGCAACTCGTGCTGACCGAACGATTCCTCGTCCATGAACACGAGGTGCTCACCGTCGCGGTAGAGGAACCGAACGGCGCGCGATTCGAGGAACGCCTCTTCGACCCGGTCCTCCGGGTGGACCCGGTGGTCGGTGACCGCGCCGGTGCGCAGGTTCTTCAACCAGAGGCGGAGCTTCGAGGGCAGGTTGCCCGGGGTACGCAGTTCGTGATCGACGACCTGATACAGGTGCCCGTCGCGAACGACGTGAGCGCCCCGGCGCAGTGCGGAATAGGGGACCGACGCCATTGCGGCGCCCTCCTTCATGGGTAATGGAATGGTGCGGTTAAACCGTGGTCCGGAACCGTTGGGTTCGCGGGACTACGGCGGAACCAGACGCACTCCAACCCCAAGAAGCGAGAGGGTTTGCATGGGTCGAAACGGGACCGAGTGGTGAAGGCGGTCGTGAACTCAACTAACAGGGACAACGAAACCCCGCACAGGTTCGCGCTACCGACCCAGGGCTATCGACCGGTCAGGTTCTTCTCGAACATGATGAGGTTGTCGCCGCGGTCCGCGTCCCAGCGGATCCCGATGATGTCGTACCCGAGTTCGATCGCGAGGTGCAGCATCGGGCGGTGGGTGTTGTGGCACTCCAGCCGGATCGATTCGTACTCGTGTTGCGTCGCCCAGCTCTGGGCCGCTTCCATCAGTTGCGACCCGATGCCCATGCGCCGGGCGTCCGGCATCACACCGTAGAACCACGCGAAGAACACGTCCGGCTTGAGCTCGAACCCCAGGAAGAACCCGGCGGGCTTGTCCTTCACTCGCGCGACGAGCTGGAGGACGTTGTACCGCCCCTGATACCGGCGGCGGAAGGCCTCGATCGTCTTCGCGGGTCGGAAAATCTGGTTGTACATTTCGACGATGAGCGGGAGCTCTTCCACGCCCACCACGTCGATGATTGCATCCGCCATGTCGTAGCTCCGAATGGGCGGCGGGCCGGCAACTAGAACCGCACCGGCACGGACCGGGTCCGGCCCGGTGCCGCCCGCCAGCCACCCACTATTTAGTTCGGCCGGTACAGCCCGCTCACGATGCTATCCCAGGAGGGCACGTTCCAGGTCGCGATCAACTCGCGGAGCACGTCGTTGGCGGTGTCTTCTTCGGCGCTCATCGGGGCCGGTTCGGAATCGAAGTCGTCCGCGTACTCGCCCTCGTCTCGGGCGGGCGCCTCGGCTTCCTCTGTGGGCAGGTCCGGTTCGGCGTCCTCTTCCTGTGCCTCGGGGTCTTCGTTGCTCTCACGCGCGAGCGCGGGGACTGCGACGGTGTCCCCGGGAGCGCCCTTGCGGCGGCGGCGACGGCGGCGGCGGCGCTTGCGCCCGGTGCCGGCGATCCCGTCGCCTTCGGAGCCGGGTTCACCGTCCCCGGGCGCGGCCTCTTCTGCGTCCTCGAAATCGTCCTCCGGCTCGACCTCTTCGGGCGCGGCTTCGGCCGCTTCCGGCGCGGGCTCGGTCCGATCTTCGTTCACCGGAACGGGCGGCTTGTCGAGCGCAAACTCGCGTGCGAGTTCGGCCCAGTCGTCGTTGTTATCCAGGGGGTCAGTCATATCGGGTGGGATTTCGTGTGCGGTTTGTGGGTCAGAA
>DASWYH010001206.1:0-4193 GCA_036405095.1 Gemmata sp.
CGAGTATTAATAATGTGACGGTAGACTGGGTTGTGCTTGGAAAAGTGACGATCGAGTCGACATCGGTGGAACTTTCTCCTTCGGTAACAGTTATTACTCGTTCGAAAAGCTCACGATGGCTGACGGGGTAATGACATCATCGACCGCAGCCACTCTCGTTGTCAAAGGTGCGGGAAACACAATCGGCGGCGGCACGTTCGACAAAGTTGGCGTACAGGTTGGCTGGGCTCCGACGGTAGGGACCCCCAACCCTCCGACGGCCGCGCTGACGATCGGCGGCAGCATCTCGATCAAAGATGCTAACATCTCAACCGCGAATGGTCCGGCCGACAACGAACTTTACTGGCTGTCTGGCTCAATCGCGACCACCGGTTCTGCACAAGTACAGAACAACGGAGTGATGCGAATCAGCTCCCCGGGGACGCTCGGCAACGCGAGTGACACCACGAAGGATGTGCTTGTGAATAACAGCGGCACGCTCTCGGTGTTCTCAACGCCGACGATCTCTGGCAATTTCGTAAACCGCGCCAGCTTCATCGTGCGCGAGAACGCGAACGTAAAGATTAACGGGACCGCGAAGCAGACCCGCGGCACGACGGAACTGCGGGGTGGCACCACCACGATGACGACCAGCACCGGGGTGTATGCCGTCGATGCCGGCAGCCTCATCGGGAACGGCACATCGACGGCAACCTGACCCTCGGGACAACATCGAACGGGGCCGTGTCGATCTCGCCCGGGTACTCCGGGGCCGACATTGGCACCCTCACGATCACCAAGTCGATGCACATGATCTCGACCGGTGCATCAACGAGCATGCAGGTGTTTGCCAACGGAACCTTCGATAAGATCGTGGTCCAGAATGGCTACGCGATCCTGAACGGGACCCTGACGGTCAACATCGCGACCGGCTACAAGCCGGCTCTCAACACGAAGCACACGTTCATCACGGCGCCCACGTTCAAAGCTCCGGGCACCACCACCGCAACGGATTTTTCCACCCGGGCGCTCACCGGGCAGACGGGCATCTGGTTCGTCAACCCGGGCGGCATGCGCGTGTGGCGGTGGTCCCCCGCGGTGGACGGGAGCTACTCGGTCCACGTCGGTGACTCGATGAGTTGACCGCCGATGTCATTCGAAGTTACCCCGCGGTCCCAAGGCCGCTGACAGGATCACACCGGCACACGAGTGGAAGCGGATGACGAGCCCTGCGGACGACTTTCGCCCGATCGGGCTGGGGGATCCGGGAGAATCGCGGTACCGGGCGTTCCTCGACGTGCCGCCGGTGATCGGGGCCGACGGCCGGGCCGCCGTGTACTCCCCGCTCACCGCACGCGCCGCCATCGTCGACCGAGCCGATTTCGAACTGTTGGCCGCGTGCCGGACGTTCGCCCCGCTGACGACGCACGCCGCAAACGGGCCAGTCGCTCCAGGCTTTTCACACGACCCGGGGGGCCAAGTGGCGGCGCGGGTCGCTGAACTGGCGGCGGCCGGGTTGCTCGTCCGCGACGACCACGCTTACGCCTCGCTCGGAGCCCGTCAACTGCCGGCTGCGGTGTCCGTTATTGGCGTCCCGACGCGCGGACGCCCCGACACGCTGTACCGCTGCCTGACCGATCTGACCCGCGCCTGTTGCGATCACTTTCGCTCGGCCGAGATCGTAATCGCCGACGGGTCTCCCGAGGCCGACACGCGGGAGGCCAACCGTCGGGCAGTCACACGCATCCAGGGAGGTGCGGAGGGGTGCGTCCATTACGCCGGTTTAGAAGAGCGTGCCCGTTTCGTGGCGGCACTCGTGGACGCCGGCGCCGACCCGGCGGCGGCCCGGTTTGCTGTGATGCCCGACCCGGAGTTCCCGTTCGCCGCCGGCGCGAACCGCAACCTCCTGGCCCTATTCGCTGCTGGTCGGTGCCTGCTCCAACTGGACGACGATACCGTCAGCCGGACCGTTCCGGTTCCCACCCTGTCCCCGGGCCTCGCGCTCACGAATTCTCGCGACCCGACCGAGTTCTGGTTCCTGCCCGAACTCCCACAATTTGAACCGGGCCTTGGGTCGTCGGCCGACATTGCCGGCATTCACGAGACGTTGCTCGGCCGCGGCCCGTCCGACTGGGCCGCGCTGGCTGGCGCCCAACCAATCGATTCCGATGGCGCGAACGCCGCGCTGTTTCTACGACTCCGCACGCCCGGCGCACGGGTCCGGGTGACGACCGCCGGGGTCGCCGGGGACTCCGGCATGGGATCGACGCTGGCCCACGTGCTGTGCGGTGGGCCGTCGCGGGAACGCCTGCACCGGTCCGAGGACACCTACCGCAGAGCGGTCGCCGGCGGCGGCGTCATCCGCGCGGTCACCCGCCCGACCGTGACCGGCGGATCCGTGTGTATGGGGCTGAACCTGGGGCTCGACCTGCGGACGCCGTTGGCGCCGTTCCCGCCCGTGTTGCGGAACGAGGACGGAGTGTTTGCCGCCGTCGTCGGGGCGTGCTGTCCCGGCGCGCTGGTGGGGCACTTGCCCGCCGCCGTGTGGCACCTCCCGCCGGCGAGCCGGGACGCCGCCCGGTCGGACCCGCTGGGCCGTGCGGTCGAAGGCGTTCGCGCGGAGCACCTGTTCTTTTCATTTGTTCGCGCGTGTGGTCCGGCGCTGCCGACGGGGGACGAGCGGCGCAACTTCCGCATCCTGGGCGAAGGTCTCGTGGGGTTGGGGAGCCTCCCCGCGGCCGAGTTCGCCGCCCTCGCCCGGGAGGTCGGGTGGGAGTTCGCGCGAATGCGGACTGCTCAACTGCTCGGGCGGTTGGAGGAGTACGGGGGCGAGCCGGACTACTGGGCGACCGATGTGCGTCGGCTCGCGGACGAGTACCGCGACCTCGTCACCCGGGCGCACTTCGCGGCCCCGGTCGATCTCATGTGGGGCGGCGACCCGATCGCGGGGACGGTGCGACTCCAGCGGGCGGTGGGCGGTTACGGCCACCTGCTCATCCACTGGCACGACCTGGTGGCAGCGGCGGGCGAACTTCGCTCACGGGGCGTAACGCCAGCCCACCCGATCGGGTTGTGAACATATCGGGCGCCCGATGACATCGCGGCTGGAGCCGGCGGCCATCCGGTCTTCGGTCTTCTATTGCGGCCATCCTCTTACTTCTTTGCGGGCAACTCTTCGATGGTGATGTTCTTGTAGAACACCTTCGCTTTCGTCCCGCCGTGGATTTGCAGTCCGATGATGCCCGACCGTTCGACCTTCGCGTCTTCCTCGGTGTAGTCCACGGTGAGGGCGCCGTTCAGCCACAGCTTGATCCGCGGGCCTTCGCACCGGATCACGTATTCGTTCCAGGCGTCGTGCTTCACGAGTTTCTCGATCACGTCTTTCGCGGGTTTCGCGAGCACCTTGTTCCGCCGGGACTCGTCGTACAGCGCGCCCCAGTAGTCCTGGCCCACATCGGCCTGATAGCCGCTCACCTCGTGGTGCTTCGGGATGCGCTTCGTGCGGAACTGAATACCCGCGTTAGCCTTCGATTTGTCGCCGGTGAGCTTGAACGTGACTTTCAACTCGAAGTTCTCGTAGGTCTTGGTGGTACAGAGGAACTCGTTGCGCGGCACGACGGTATCAAGCGACCCGGCGGTGATGGCCCCGTCTTCGACCTTCCAGGTCTTCTCGGTATCGCCTTCCCAGCCCGTGAGGTCCTTGCCGTTGAACAGTTTGACCGGATCGGCAGCACAGAGGGGAGAGGTGAACAAAAGTACGAACGGTAACGCTTTGAGCATCTTGGCTTTCTCCGGGGGAATTGCTCGCGTGCAGTTGTTCTATTGCCTTACCTTATTCGGTGACGCCACGGTCACTGCTCAGTGAAGTCGTTTCGTTGAACCCTTTCTCCGCTGTCCATTCCAATCATTCACCGGCGATTCTATTTCGCGTGGGCCGCTCCAAAATTATGAGGATCGAACGTGCCGCCCGTCGCTGAATCGCCCGTGCGTTCGTGCCGGTGACGAACAAAGCGATGAACACCGAAGCCATGTGCGAACTGTTGCGGAACGCGCGGGCGGGAAACGTTCGGGCGCTGGCTCCATGGCCCGCGCCCGCGTTAAGAATCCGGGTCGAACGTCATCGAACCGCCAGGCGTGTCACCGGAAATGATTGATGACCTGACGGCGCGAACGGCTTTGGTCGGAAGTTCTCCGCGTGGGGTCGTGTGCGGCGT
>DASWYH010001207.1:0-2173 GCA_036405095.1 Gemmata sp.
GTGGTGATGTCCGCCTTGCCGTCCCCGTCCACGTCCCCGACCGCGACGCGGACCCCGCCCAGGAACCCGGAGTCGTAGGCGAGGAAGCTCCGCAGCACCGACCCGTCGGCGCCGCTGAACACCGCGACCTGCGGCGGCCCGCCGCTCGCCACGGACACAACGATATCGGCCTTTCCGTCCCCGTTCACGTCGCCACCGGCCACGTTGACGCCACCGGTGAACCCCGGGAAGGCGAGGAAGCTTTTCACCTGTTGGAACGTCACCCCGTCGAACACCTTCACGTGCGAAGAACCGGTCGTGGTGCCGGTGATCAGATCGGCCACCCCGTCCCCGGTCACGTCCGCCAGTGCCACGTTCACCCCGCCGGTGAACCCGCTATCGTAAGCGTTCACCGTGGCGACCGGTTGGAGCGTGGTCGCGTCGAGCACGCGCACGACCGGCGCGGACCCGATCGGCACCCCGGAGGCGATGCTCGCCGGGGTGATGCGGCCCTCCAGGCACTCCATCGTGATGGTGCTGCGGAAGGGCCGGGAGGCGCGGGACGGTTTGGCGAGGAGGCGCTTCATCCAGGCGGAGAGTGACATCGGTGAACCTCAAGGTGTGGAGCGATCTCTCGTGGGCTCAACCGAGCCGACGAAGGCGAAGCGGACGGACAGACAAAGAAAGATCTGCCAAGAATCGCGAGTTGAGCGCGATGCGAGCAGCGCGTCGGCGCGATCTTTCGGAGCCATCTAAGCGGTTCCGAAAGGGGATGTCAATCAGTAACTCGCTGTAAAGTGCCCAAAATATCCATGTTAACGGCCCGGCTGAATAATCCGCCCACAACAGAACGGCGGGAAGAGGCGGCCGAAGAAGTGTACGATCGCGCCGGAATGGCGTCATGATAATTTCCCGTGCGCCAAGGCGGTTCTCATATCCTTCTCGCGTGACAACGCCCCCCTGATCGGGTGTAATGGCGCGAAGTGCCGCTTTCCTTTCGCCCTCCTTTCCCTTTTGCCGGAGCGCGTCTCATGTTGCCTGCCGACAAGACCCCGTCCTGCCCGGATTGCGAATCCGCCCCGACCCCGACCATCGCCCGCCGCGACTTCATCCGCGTGATGGGCACCGCCGCCGCGGTCGCCGTGACCGGCCTCACGCCGCTCCAGAAGGCCCGCGCCGCCCGCGCCGAGAAGCAGGCCCAGGCCGAAGCGCTCGTGTTCGAGCTGTTCAAGAGCCTGAGTCCGGACCAGAAGACGAAGCTGGTGCGCCCCTGGGACCACGTTACGAAGGACGGCGGGGGCGTTCCGGCCCGGCTGCTCACGCACAACGGCGCCGACGGCAAGTCGAAGATCGGTGAGGAGTACAACAAGAAGCAGATCGAGCTGCTCGACAAGATCTTCCGCGCGATCGCGAACGGCGAAGAGGGCTACAAGCAACTGAGCCGCAACGGGCGGTTCGACGCGAGCAACGACTTCGAGAACATCGGCGCCCTGATCTACGGCGAGGCGGCCGAGGGCAAGAAGTTCTCGCTGGTCTTTTGCGGGCACCACATCACCGTGCGGTGCGACGGCAACTCCGAGGAGAAGACCGCGTTCGGCGGCCCGCTGTACTACGGCCACAGCCCGAACGGGTACGCGAGCACCAACGTGTTCAGCAAGCAGACGAAGGCCGCGACCGAACTGTTCGGCGCCCTCAGCGCGGACCAGAAGAAGGTCGCCGTGCTGCCCGGCCGGTGGGTGGACGAGCACAAGGGGGTGAAGGTGCCCAAGAAGGGCGCGAAGGTGCCCGGCCTCGGCTTCGCCGAGATGACGAAGGAGCAGCAGGAACTCACCCAGAAGGTGATGGCCGAGGTGGTGTCCCCGTACCGCAAGGAGGACGGCGACGAGGTGCTGGAGATCATCAAGGCGAACGGGGGCATGGAGAAGCTGTCGATGGCGTTCTACGAAGAGGGCAAGCGGAACGAGAAGGAGCCGTGGAGCTACTGGCGCCTGGAAGGCCCGGGGTTCGTGTGGAGCTTCCGCTCGCTGCCGCACGTCCACACCTTCGTGAACGTCACCAGCAAACTGGCGTAGCGCGGGGCCGGCGGGTAGGTTTCTCTGCGGAGCGCGGGCGCCCCGCCCGCTTGGCTACGAAACCAGAAGGCCGTGTGGCGGTCCGTCAAGCGACCTCACACGCGGAGCCAAGCGGGCGGGGC
>DASWYH010001208.1:0-9985 GCA_036405095.1 Gemmata sp.
ACACGCCGCGCTTGGCCAGCCGGTCGAGGTTCGGGGTCCGGATGTGCGCGTTGCCGAGGGCGCCGATGGTGTCCGCGCGCTGGTCATCGGTGAAGAGGACGAGAACGTTCGGCCCCCTCGCGTCCGCGGCGGCTGCGCCGAGCGACCCGGAGACGAGCGCGAGAAGCGCGAGCAGCGAGCGCATGTCGGCGCCTGGGGTTGGAGAGGGGCGGGGACGGTTCGTGAGCAGGCAGCGTACCAGCGCAAAAGTTCCGCGTCCAGACGTTGCACGCGGCGCGCGAATCGGGTCGAATACACTCGGAGCCCCTGCCCCCGCGCCCCAATCCGGTCCCCGCCATGCTCTCCCTCCTCGCGCCGCCCCGTGACCGCGCCGACCTCCTCACCCGCCGCGAGTGGCTGCGCGCCGGGGCCATCGGGCTCGGCGGGCTGGCGCTCCCCCGGCTGCTCGCACAACAGGCCCGTGCGGCCCCGGGGCCGCGGGCGAAGGCGAAAGCGGTCATCGTGTTCGGGCTGATGGGCGGCCCGGCACAGCACGACACCTGGGACCCGAAGCCGGACGCGCCCGCGGAAGTGCGCGGGCCGTTCGGGGCCGTTGCGACCCGGACGGTCGGGCTCCGGGTCGGCGAGCTGATGCCCGGGACCGCGCAGCTCACCGACAAGATCGCGGTGCTGCGCGCGGTGGTCACGAACGACAACGCGCACTCGTCGAGCGGGTACCAGATGCTCACCGGGGTGCCGCACCAGCCGCTGAGCCAGGAGAGCGCGGCGCCGCGGGCGCCCAACAACGCCCCCTCGCTGGGCGCGATCGTGCGCTACCTGAACCCGACTGCCGGGCCGCTCCCGGCCGCGGTGACGCTACCCGAGCACATCTGGAACGACGGCAACTTCCCGTGGCCCGGTCAGGACGCCGGGCTGCTCGGGCACAAGCACGACCCGTGGTTGATCCACTGCGACCCCGCGGACGCGGCGTTCCGGATCGGCGCCCTGGCCCCACCGGACGAGGTGCCGGCGGCCCGGCTCGCGGCCCGGCGCGGGCTGCTGGCGCGCCTGAACCGCGCCCCCGCCGGGGGGCCCGACGTGTACGACGCCAGCACCCGGAAGGCGTTCGAGCTGGTGGCGTCCGGAGCGGCCCGGGGGGCGTTCGATCTGGACCGCGAGCCCGCCAAGCTCCGGGACCGGTACGGGCGCTCGCGGTTCGCGCAGAGCTGCCTGCTCGCCCGGCGGCTGGTCGAAGCGGGCGTGTCGCTGGTGCAGGTGAACTGGACCCGCATCCCGAACCTGCCGAACCAGGGCGGGTGGGACACGCACGCCCGGCACAATGAGGCCGCGAAACAGTTCCTGATGCCGATGATGGACCGGGCGTTCTCGGCGCTCGTTACCGACCTCGACGCCCGCGGGTTGCTGGACGAAACGCTGGTGGTGTGGTTCGGGGAGTTCGGCCGCACCCCGCGGTTCAACGCCAACGCGGGCCGCGACCACTGGGGCCAGGTGTTCTCGCTGGCGCTCGCGGGCGGCGGGGTGCGGGGCGGCACCGTGTACGGCGCGAGCGACCGGCACGGCGCGCACCCTGTCGATGGCCGGGTCGAGCCCCGCGACCTGATCGCTACCGTGCTGCACCTGCTGGGATTCGAGCCGGGCGCGGAGCTGCGCGACGCAGAGGACCGCCCGTTCCCGGCGAGCCGCGGGGCCGTCATCCGGGCGATCGTATGACCCCACGGCCCCGGTCACGGTGGCCCGCCCCCCGTGCCCCTGAGTTCGCGGCACGATGCACGTGGGAACAGGGCCGCCGGGCCTTCGGGACGTGTCGGCTCCGGGCGGCTACCGACGGCAACCGGCCGGGTTCGGGCCGGTGCGATGCCGCCGACCGCCTCCCGGAGTGCGTGCTGCGGTACCCGCCCCGCCGGTTCGTGCCCCAGTGGCAAGGCTTCACGGGACGCGAGCGCGTGTCCGCGCGAGCCGTCACGGGAGCCCCGTTGCACAGGGCCGGCTTTCGGCCGAACACGACCGGACGGACAGGAGCCCGAATTTCGCAGAACCGCGTCAAGCCCAGTTTCGTGCGGGCCGATGAATAGTGTGTCACCGGTTCCCCGCCGACATGCGACGGAACCGGTGACAAGGACCCTCCCTCCCGTGCTGATCCCCAGCTCGGCGTGGGAAGGAGATTCGGTCGGCGGGAAGCGGCTCCGGTGGGCCGCGCTCCGGTAGCCCCCTGCTGCTGTGAGTCCGCCCGCGGAACCCGTGTCCGGTTGAACGGGGCGCTCGGCCCCCGACGACACCCGGTCCCGGACCTTCCCGCCGCCGACCGGTCGGCTCCGGCGCATTGATCCGCACCCGAGCGCGAACGTGGGGCATGACGCCCGCGGCACGCGCTCCAATGTACCCGCTCCGCGCCGGAGCCGATCGCCGGTCCCTGTCACCTCGCCCGTCACTTCGGATCACTTGACCAAACCGCCTTCCGCCGTATCCCATCACCGCCACACCGCGCCGCCGGCGTGCGCAAAACGTCCCTCCCAGACCAGAAGCAGTGTCACCCACAATGAGCACCATTCGCGCACTCAAGGCCCGTGAAATTCTGGACAGTCGCGGGAACCCGACCGTCGAGGTCGAGGTCCATCTGACGTGCGGAACGTTCGGCCGGGCCGCGGTGCCCAGCGGGGCCAGCACCGGTGCGCACGAGGCGGTCGAGCTGCGCGACGGTGACAAGAAGCGCTACCTCGGCAAGGGGACGCTCGGCGCGGTGCGGAACGTGCTCGACGCCATCGCCCCGGCGGTCACCGGGATGAAGGTGTTCGAGCAAGCGGCCATCGACCGCAAGATGCTCGAACTCGACGGCACCCCCAACAAGGGCAAGCTCGGCGCGAACGCCATCCTCGGGGTGTCGATGGCTGCGGCCCACGCCGCCGCAAACGCCCTCGGCCAGCCGCTGTACCGGTACGTCGGCGGCACGAGCGCCTGTGTGCTCCCCGTGCCCTTAATGAACATCCTCAACGGCGGGAAGCACGCCGACAGCACCGTGGACTTCCAGGAGTTCATGATCGCGCCCATCGGCGCGACCAGCTTCCGCGAAGGGCTCCGCATGGGCGCGGAGGTGTTCCACAGCCTCAAGAAGGTGCTCCACGACAAGCACCTGAACACCGCGGTCGGCGACGAGGGCGGGTTCGCCCCGAACATCCCGTCCGCGGACGAGGCCCTTGCGATCATCTCGAGCGCCATCGAGAAGGCGGGGTACAAGGTCGGCGAACAGATCGTGTTCGCGCTCGACGCGGCCTGCACGGAACTGTACGAGGAGGCCAAGCACCAGCACGGCAAGGAGGGCTACTGCTTCTTCAAGAGCGACCCGAAGAAGGTCATCTCGTCCGAGGAGATGATCGACCTGTGGGCCGGGCTGTGCGCGAAGTACCCGATCCGCTCCATCGAGGACGGTCTTTCGGAAGACGACTGGGCCGGGTGGAAGAAGCTCACGGCCAAGCTCGGCGACAAGGTGCAGCTCGTCGGCGACGACCTGTTCGTGACCAACACCGAGCGGCTCAAGCGGGGCATCGCCGAGGGCTGCGGGAACAGCATCCTCGTGAAGGTGAACCAGATCGGCACGCTGACGGAGACGCTGGACGCGGTCGAGACCGCGAAGCGCAACAAGTTCACCGCGATCATGAGCCACCGGAGCGGCGAGACCGAGGACGTGACCATCGCGGACCTCGCGGTGGCGACCAACTGCGGGCAGATCAAAACGGGCTCGGCGAGCCGCACGGACCGCATCGCGAAGTACAACCAGTTGCTGCGCATCGAGGAACAGCTTGGCTCGGCCGCCGTCTATGGGGTAGAGATGCGGAAGTAACGGTCGCCCCTGGGACCGCGGACGTCCCGTCCGCTGCTTTCCCTGGGACCGCGGACGTCCCGTCCGCTGCGATCTCCAGCGTATTGCTCGCCGGTCCGTACCGTCGCGACCCGACACGCGGAGCGGCGGACGGGACGTCCGCGGTCCCAGGGAAAGTAGCGCTTCGCCATGCCGACGTTCATCAGCGACCCGCCACCGGTGGTGTACCTCCTCCTGTTCGCCGCGCTCATCGCGACGGCGGCGGTCGCGGCGCAACGCCAGACCCGCAAAACGTTCGCGCCGTTCCTGGCCGTCGCGAGTCTGCTGGCACTCGTCTACGTCCTCGACCGGTTCATTGACAGCCCGCGCGAGGGGTCGGTCAAGAGCGCACAGGCGATGGCCCTCGCGGCCGACCAAAACAAGCCCGACGACTTCGTGAGGCACGTCGCGGACACGTTCGTTTACAAAGGCGAAGAACCGGCCCGAACCGTGACGCGCGAGCAGGTCAAAAGCTCCGCCTTCTGGTCCATGCTCCGGCAGCTCAACGCACACGTGGCGGTGTGGAACTTCTCCCGCGACGACGTGAAAGTGATCGACGACAGCGCCATCGAAATCGGCTTCATGGCGAAGGGCGAGAGGAGCGGCGAGTTGAACGGCGTTCAGCTCTACGCACGCGCCACGTTCAAGCGGCAGCCCGACGGCACCATGAAGATGACCGAGTTCCGCACGTTCGACGCCCTCAACCATGACAAGCCGCTCACCATCCCGAACTTCCCGTGAGTGAACCCGCAACGCCACTGGTGCTGAACGGCGTGGAGGTGGTCGACACCTTCGCGGAAGCCTTCGGCATGACCGCCGCCCGGCTCGTCGTGACCGCCGTCTCGGACCGGTGGGCGCGCGAAGCCGCTCGGGCCGTGACCGGCTACGCGGCGTCCGTGATCGGGTGCGACGCCGAAGCCGGGCTGGAGCGGGAACTCGCTCCCGAGGAAACCCCGGACGGGCGGCCGGGCGTGGCGCTCCTGTTCTTCGCGTTCAGCCGCGACGCGCTCCAAAAGGCGCTCGTGAACCGCGTGGCGCAGTGTATCCTCACCTGCCCAACCACCGCGTGCTTCAACGGGTTGCCGATCGACCCGACACGGTCCATTCGGATCGGCGGCAACCTGCGGTTCTTCGGCGACGGGTGGCAGATCAGCAAGCTCCTCGACGGCCGGCGCTTCTGGCGGGTGCCGGTGATGGACGGCGAGTTCCTGTGCGAAGACGCCTTCGGCACCGCGAAGGGGGTGGCCGGCGGGAACATCCTGATCCTCGCCGAGACACAAGCCGCTGGGCTCCAGGCCGCCGAAGACGCAGTTCGCGCCGCGCGGGCCGTTCCCGGGGTGATCCTCCCGTTCCCGGGTGGCGTGGTGCGCTCGGGGAGCAAGGTCGGCAGCAAGTACAAGAAACTCCGGGCGAGCACCAACGGTGCGTACTGCCCCACCCTGCGCGGGGTGGTGAAGTCCGAGTTGCCCGACGGCGTGAACGCGGTGTACGAACTCGTCATGGACGGGCTCGACCTCGCGGGGGTGGAGCGGGCCACCTGGGAGGCGATGCTCGCGGCGAGCCGCGTGGCGGGCGTGCGGCGCATCACCGCCGGCAACTACGGCGGGAAGCTCGGCCCGTTCCACATTCACCTGCGCGCGCTGCTGGAGGGGAAGTGATGGTCAAACTCACCCTCCGCGTGCCTTCCACCGTTCCCCTCGAAGTTGATGGCATTACGCCCGAGCGGGTCGCGAACCTATCGCCTCTGGAGGTCGCGAAGCTCCCCGTTGCGCACGGAAACCGCACCGAGCTGCTCGGGGAACTCTTCGAGGTGACGCGCGATCTGGCCCCCATTGCGGGCCTGCACTTCGCCGGTGACACCGGGAACGTGAAGTCCATCGGTGCCCGGATGACCGCCGGGAGCATCTTCGTGGAAGGGCCAGCCGGAACGCACGCCGGCGCGCAAATGTCGGGCGGCTCGCTGATCCTCGATTCCAGCGCCGCCGGGTGGCTCGGTGCGGAAATGCGGGGCGGCTCGATCGAAGTGCGCGGCGCCGCCGGCGACCAGGTGGGCGCGGCCTACCGCGGGTCGCGCCGCGGCATGACCGGCGGAACGATCCTCGTTCGCGGGACCGCGGGCGACGAGCTCGGGCTGCTCATGCGCCGCGGGCTGATCGTCGTGGAACGGGCGTGCGGCGCGTTCGCCGGCGCGTCGATGATCGCCGGGACGCTGGCGCTGTTGGGTGACGTGGGGCCGCGCTGCGGCGCGGGCATGAAGCGCGGCACCATTTTCACCGCACGTGCCCCCGAGTTGCCGCAGTCATTTCGGTTCGCGTGCGTGTACCGACCGAGCGTCCTGCCGCTGTACCTGACGCACCTCCGGGGATTGGGCGCGAACGTGCCGCCCGTGTTCGGTGTCGGAGAGGTGCGCTGCTTCCGCGGCGACCTGCTCACCGGGGGTAAGGGCGAAGTGCTCGTCGGCGGGGGGTGACGCCTCACGCGCAACGATATTTCGCCTGACTGGAGCCCGCGATGTCAGACCCACTCAGCACCGTGCGCGCCGGGTACGATCGCTGGGCGCGTGTGTACGACCACGACGCGAACCCGCTTCAGGGGCTCGAAGAACCGATCGTGCGCGCCGCGCTCGGTGACGTGGACGGGCGGGCGGCTCTCGATCTCGGGTGCGGGACCGGTCGACACGCGCTCTGGCTCGCGTCCCGCGGCGCGGTCGTCACCGCGGTCGATTTCTCGGAAGGGATGCTCGCCGAGGCGCGGCTCAAACCGGGCGCGGGTGCCGTCCGGTTCGTCGCGCACGACCTCCACACGCCGCTACCCTTCGGTGCGGAGTTCGACCGGGTTGTCAGCGGGTTGGTGCTGGAGCACCTGCGCGAACTGGACCCGTTCTTTGCAGAAGCGCGGCGCGCCCTCAAACCGGGCGGGCGGGCCGTCGTCTCCGCGATGCACCCGGCGATGATGCTCCGCGGGACGCAAGCGCGGTTCACCGATCCGGACTCGGGTGGCCTGGTCCAGCCCGGGAGCGTGGCCCACTCGGTCGCGGCGTTCGTGATGGCCGCGGTGCGCGCCGGGTTCACGCTGGAGAGCGTGCGGGAGTTCGCCCCGGACGCGGCGTTCGCCGAGGGCTACCCGCGGGCCGTGAAGTACGTCGGGTGGCCGATGCTCGTGGTGTTAACATTGGCGACGTGATCCGGGGCGGGGGCACGCGCCGCCGGCGCTAGTACCGCCGGCGCGGGGCCGGCGGCACGATCTTCAGCCACGGTTCCGGTAGTTCGAGCTTCTTACCGGACTCGATTCCGGCGGCAGAGAACACGTTCGGCCCCGCCGCCCCCGCCTGGAGCAGTGCCGCCGTTGCGCCCCCGGCGAACCCGGTTGCGGCTCCGGGGCCGCTCGCGAACTGGCCGCCGAAGCTCAGCGCGCCGGGGCCGACCACGTCGGGTTTCCCGCGGAGCGTGAGCCCCGTCCCGCCGGCGACCAGGGCGCCCGGGGCATCGGTGCCGATGGTCACCGCGCCCAGCGCGTCGCCGGGGGTGCCGACGCCCGCGGTCGGGGCGGTGAAGGTGCGGAACACGACCTTCGGGTCCCCCGCGGCGGTGCCCACGGTTTCAATCACAATGCGCGGGTAGATTTCCACCTCGCGCCGGAGCGCGGGGAGGAGCGCATCGGGCGGGGCCGCGGATTCGACCGCGAGCGCGTACCGACCGGCGGCCGGAACCGTGAACTCCAGCATCTGCTCGAACACCAGAAACGCGCGCGCCCGGTAGATCACATTCGAGGCGCTCACCGAGCGCGCGTCTTCGGCCATTTCGTCGCTCGAGCGCTTCTCGCCGGTCGGGTCGATCTGGCGCAGGAGCCGGAGCGCGAGCGGGTGGGCGGGAACGTCGGTTTCGGGGAAGTTCGGGTCCGCGGGCTCGCGCCACTGCACCACGATCCGCAACTTGGCCCCCGCGGGCAGCTCCGGTGCCACGTCCCCGGGCCGGGTCTGGGTCCCCAGGAAGTTGAGCGCCGGCGACCACGAGCCGGGCGGGAGCTTCGCCTTCGCGGGTGCGAACTCCATGAGGCCGTCGCGGTTGGCGTCAACGAACGGGCCGCCCCACACCGCCGGACCGGAACCGCTCGCGGCCTGGACCCACACCAGCGGGAGTTGCTTCGGCGCCGCGGCCTTCACGACGCGGGGCGGCCGGTTGTTCGCCAGCCGGTCGATGGTGCCCGCGAACTCGTTGAGCGCGTCCAGCGGGTAACCCGATTCCCAAACCAGCGTGTTCACGATCACCCGGGTGCCTACGAACGCGGCGGTAATTTCCTTCTGGTACGCCGTGAGGCGCGCGGAGAGCGCGGCGAGTTCCCGCTCCTTCACCAGGAGCCGGTCCAGGTCGGCTCTCGCTTTCTTGCGCAGGGCGATCGCGACCTCGTTGTCGCTCAGGTCGCTGAAGGCCGCTTTGTAAGCGGAGATCGCGCTCGCGCGCTCCGCTTCGAACGCGGCGAGGCGCCCCGACAGTTCCGACAGCCGCACCTGGAGGGCGTCGGTGTACTCCACCTCGCCGCGGGTCAGTTGCACAATGGTGTTCAGGTGGAAGTAGCACCCCGGGTCGATGCGCGCGAGAACCAGGTCCACGTCCGGGGCCGCGGCGACGAGCGCTCTGGCCGCGGCCACCCCGGTCCCGAGCCGGGCCGGGTCCGCTTTGAAGGGGAGCAAGTCGGGCGAGAGCTCTTTGGTGAGATCGACGATCCGGGTGCGCTTCGGGAGTTCGGCGCCGATGAGCTTTTCCGCCCCGGTGAAGTCGGACCCGATCAGCACCACTTTCACCCCCGCGCCGGTGTACCCGAGCCGGTGGAGCGCGTCGACCCGCGTGGCCTTCAGGGCGGCGGCGGGATCGAGCCCCTTTCCGCCGATCCCCGTGGCAACCGTTTCGGTACCCTGGCGCGGGAGCCGGAGGCCCACCACGCTCGGCTCTTGGGCCAGCCGCTCAACGAACTCGGGGCGCGCCAGCCGCACGTGGGCGATGTTCCCGATGACGCCGTCGATGGACGAGCCGGTGTGGCGCCCCTGGATCAGCGCTTTGAGCGGTTCGAGGTCCTCGATGCGGTTCTGGAAGACCACCTCCACGCGCAACGGCGCGCCCTTCGTCGCCGGGTCGAGCAGCGCGGCCCGCAGGTCGGCGGAGTACTTGAGTTGGGCCGGCAGCACCGGGGGCGGGTTGAGTGGCGCGGGGAACTCCGTGATCGGGAGCACCTCGGCCCAGCGGACCGGGCTGCGGTCGCGGAACGGGGCCGGGAGGTCGTCGATCCGCGTGTTCGGTACGAACCACCCGCTCGGTTCGGTGCGCACGTCCTTGACGAGTGTGTCCACGTTCTTGCTCGGGACCGACCCGCGGATGAGCGAATAGCCCTGCGTGTCGTACCCGAGCGCTTCCACGAACCCGAGCTTCGCGAGGTGCTCGGCGGTTTGCCGGTGGAGCTTCTGTTGCGTGTGGGGCAGATACCCGCCGCGCAGCCCGATCTTCACCGCGACGGGCTTATCGGCGTCGGGCCTCACGAACCCGGCCGGCTCGAAGAGGATGCTCTGCACGTGGGGGCTGGCGAGGATCTGAAGCACCTTCGGTCCCGGGACGGTGCCGGTCATGCGCTCCGCGGTGGGGTCCAGGATCTCGAGGTCGTAGTCGGGGTCGTTTTTGCGCGCGTCGTCGAACCCCAGTTGCGCCAGGTGCTTCTGGAGGGCGGTGTACTGGCGCACGCGCTCGTCGCGGTCGGCCCGGATGCGGTAGCGGATCTCGACCTTCAGCTTCTCGGCCCGTGGCGGCTCCTTCACCTGCGCCCCCGCAGCGGCGAAGGAACACAGAACGGCGATCGAGGCCAAGCCGAAGCGAACGAACGGGTGCGTCATGATGGCGTCCTCAGATGGGCGCGCGAGACCGGTTCCCTTCATCGTGACCGCCGGGAGCGCACTTGCCAAGCCTCGGACGGGAACTAAAGCGGCGCGGCCGGCCGCGCATCGGGAACAACCGGAAATGCAGAAACCGCCCGCAGATGACGCAGATCGAGGCGCAGATTGTGATCCCGATGAATGAGGGCCGCGCCTTGCGGCGTCTCGTTGGGCGTGACATTGGGAGCGGCCCCGTTCGAGCCCGTGGATATGGA
>DASWYH010001209.1:0-7098 GCA_036405095.1 Gemmata sp.
GCACCCCCGCGGGCACCTTCACAATCGCGGTGCCGTTCAACAGGTGGCAGTGTGTGGACAACCCGCCCAGCGGCCCGCACTGTGGCGTCAGCAGTTCGTGTCCGTATTTGCGGAGCGACTCGCACTTCTGGGGCAAACCGCGCGCGCAGTAGAAGCACGACCCGCACGATACCGCGACCGCCCACACCACCCGGTCGCCCACCCGGACCGGCTCGCCGGTCACGGTGCGCACGTCGCCGGCGCGTTCTTCGACCACGCCCACCGGTTCGTGCCCGAGGACGCACGGCGTCTTCTCTTTGCGCCGCCCGAGAACGGTGTGCAGGTCGCTCCCGCACACCGTACAGAGCGACACGCGCACGAGTGCTTCACCCGAACGCAGAACGGGCCGGGGGGCCGGTTCCAGACGGAACGGAAGGTTCGGGCCGTCGAATATCGCGGAGCGGATCATGCGGCCCCCTGGTGCGCGTGCCCGCGGACCGCGGTGCGCACGACCAGCACCCCGCTGGCGGTCATCAGCAGGACGCCGACGGTCGCAGCCACGATCGCATACGGAACGAAGAACTCGAGCCGGTTGAACTCGCCCGCGGCAACGTCGCGGTACAGTTGGACCAGCACCGACCCGGTGTACCCGATCCCGTCGGCCAGTTGGATCGCGAACACCGCCGTGCCGCTGAACCGGCTGGCGGCCATCATCCGCTCGAACAGCACCGCCCCGAACGGCACATACGCCAGGTACATCCCCAGCCCGACGGCCGCCATCCACCAGTAGCCCGAGAGCGCGCCCGCCTGGAACGCGACGGTCGCCGCGCCGATCAGCGCGAAGCCCGAAATGATGATCCCGTACACCGTGACCAGCGCCCGCTTGTGGCTCGTTATCAGGTTCAGCACCGCGACGGCGCCGATGACGCCGAACATCGCCCACAACTCGGTCCGCGTGAAGATGGCCTTCTGGGCGCCGAGCCCGAGGGCGTCGAAGATCTCGGCCCCGTAGTGGTCGCGGAAGTCGCGCAGCGCGGTGAGGAAGAAGTACGCGACCAGCAGCATCCCGAACCCGATGCCGAAGTGCGCCAGGAACGCGCGCCGCTGCTTCCCGTCCATCGGCACCCGCTCGGAGCGCCGCGCCACGTCCGCGGCGGAGGGAAGGGGGAGCTGGTTCAGCAGCAGCACGGCGAGGACGAACGGCCCGAGGAACAGCAGCCCCGTGACGACCGGCATCCACGACTCGGACACCCCCCAGGTGCCCATCACGAGATCCCGCCCGATGTCCCGAGTGGCCGCGCCGGCGATGATGTACGAGCAGCTCAGCCCCGCAACCATCACCTCGCTCGCGCGCCGCCCTTCCAAGTAGCGCACGCACAGCCCCCACACCATCCCGAGCGGTAACCCGTTCAGGAACATCGCGAACGGCTTCAGCGGCGGGGGCAGGTTCGCGAACAACAAGAGGGCGCACTCGGCGAACACGATGAGCCCGATGAGCAGGTAGGCGCGCCGGTGCGCCGGCGTTTCCGAGCAGACCTTGGTTCCGAGGTACTTCGACAGACAGTAGCCGATGACCTGGGCGATCACGCACATCGTCTTGAGGTCGATGCGCGTTCCGGGGTACTTGCGCGCGACCGGGTTCGTTTGCTGCACCTCGGTGCCGTCGGGCCGCGTCACCATCTTGGGGCGGCCGTCGGGCTCGAACACCGGCGCGCGGACCACGCTGCCGTCCGCGTCGGTCGCGTAGAACTTGGCGGCGTCGAACGGCTTGCGGAACGCGTACATGCAGAAGTAGGTGCAGAACGCGACCGCGATGGCGTAAGCCGTGAGCCGCCAGAGCGGGCCGCGGGCCAGCGCCGCGGTCAGGCCCGTTGCGGCGCGCGGGGCAGGTGGGGCGGTCGGAGCGGTCTCGGTCGCCACGGCGGCCCTCATGAAAGGCGGGCTGGGTATCAGCGGATGAACGCGCCCACGTTGTACTCGCGTTCGCAAGACCGGGGGCGGGGCGGTACGCCGACGGGGCCGCCCCGCGGGCAGCCCGTTCGCACAACTTCCAGTCCTGCTTGCTGGTTAACTTCCAGAACGGGAGCAGCCGTTCAAGTGAATATTGTGTGTGGATCCGGGCCGCACCATCGGCCAGCCACGTCACCCGGGCGCGTGTGGCCCCGCGCCCGGCGGGTAAAAGGGGTGTAAACGCCGATCGCCGCTCTCGTGCGCCCAGAATTTCGGTAACCCGCGGAGCCCGAGACCCGGCGCCCGAAAACCAGAGCGCCCCAAATAAACGGCGCGACCCGGTGCCCCGCACACGGATTCCGCTCGAATCCGGGCACCAGAACGGTTCGCGTGGCCGATACCGGAAACGGGTTCGGGTCCGCCGGGGCCGGGAACCGCGCCAGTCCCCCGGCGAGTTCGGTCGCAAAGGTTGTGTCGGCACAGTAGAATGGACCGGGAAGCGTGACCCACCCCCGCCGGGCCGTGTCCCGCGCGTCAGGAACCCCCTGCCCCCCTACCCTTCCCGGCTCCCAGCGGTGCCGGGGCTCGTTCGGGCGCCTTTGGGGGAACGCCCGAACCAAGGAACACGGCCCGCGGAACTTGCGCTAAGTATCAGCGGAGCGGGATTTTTCGTCCTATCGCCCGCACGCGGTTCGTATAGACTGGAGTCGCTTCAATCCGCGCCCTGTTGCCGGAGCGTTCCGGTGCGGCCCCGCGCTCGGACTACCGCCGGTAGGATACGAGATCACCTTCGATGGCACCCGACAACTTCAAAGGCACGGTCACCACCGACAACTCGAAGAGCGCCTCGAACGAGCACAACCTGACGCTCCCGGCGCCGTCGCGCTCGACCATCATCGCGTTTGGCGATTACGACGTGGTCGGCGAGCTCGGCGAGGGCGGCATGGGTCGGGTGTACAAGGCGGTGGACCGCAACCTGGGGCGGTTCGTCGCGGTCAAGGTGCTGCGCTCGACCGAACCGTTCGAGTGCAGCCGGTTCCGCGGCGAGGCCGAGCTGATCGCCACCCTGGAACACCCCAACATTATTCAGATTTTCTCCGTGGACACGGCCCCGGACGGGCGCCCCTACATCGTGCTGGAGTTCGCCGAGGGCGGCAGCCTCGACCGCGAGCTGGGGGGGCAGCCGCAGGAGCCGCGGCGCGCCGCCGAGATGATGGAGACCATCGCCCGGGCCGTCCAGTTCGCGCACGACAAGGGCGTCATCCACCGGGACCTGAAGCCCGCGAACATCTTGCGCAGCAAGGACCGGACGCTCAAGTTGACCGACTTCGGGCTGGCGAAGGACATGGAAGTGTCCTCCGGGATGACCCCGTCGAACGCGGTGATGGGGACGCCGAGCTACATGTCCCCCGAACAGGCCGAAGGGAAAACCAGGTCGCTCGGCCCGGCCACGGACGTGTACGGGCTGGGCGCGATCCTGTACGAGATGCTCACCGGGCGCCCCCCGTTCCGCGGCGTCAACATGGTGGACACGCTCGAACAGGTCCGGTGGGCCGAACCGGCGCCGCCCACGCGCCTCGCCCCCCGGCTCCCGCGCGACCTCTCCACGATTTGCCTCAAGTGCCTCCAGAAGTCGCCCGCGCGCCGCTACCAGACCGCCGGCGAACTCGCCGCCGACCTGCGCCGGTGGATGAACGGCGAGACGATCGCGGCCCGACCGGCCCCGGCGTGGGAACGGCTCGTGCGCCAGATGAAGCGCCGCCCGTGGGAGGCCGCCACCGTCACCGCCTCCGTTCTGTTGGTCGTGCTGCTGGTGGTCGGGTGGGTGCTGCTGGAGCGGAAAACGGCCCAGGAGCAGGTGCGCGCGGAGCAAGCCGCGGCCCAGGAGCGGGTGCGCGCGGAAAAGGACGAAACGGATCGGAAGATCCGCGAGGAACAGGAAAAGGCCGCGAAGGAGAAACAGGCCGCCCACCTGGCGAACGAGGCCCGGCTCCGCAAACAGGCCGACCGCTCGCTCAGCGCCCTCAACAAGATCCGGGGGCTGATTCTCGAAGGCGACCTGAGCCGCAAGCCCGGACTGGAACCGCTCTACGCCGCGCTCAGTGCCTATTACAACGACCTGATCACCCAGGACGACATGGGGTTCGACAAGGTCGAGTTGGCCGAAGGGCTCGTCAAGGTGGGCGAGCTGTTCGCCCGGACCGGGCAGAAGGTCGAGGCGCGGGCCGCGTATGCGAACGCGGCGGCCCAGTGCCGGGCGCTCGCGGGCACCAACCCGAAGGCCCGGGACACGCTCGCCAGCGCGCTGCTCAAGGGCGGTCAACTGTCACTCGAGGCGCGCGACCACAAGGCCGTCGAAGCCTCCTGTGGGGAGGTCGAGAAGATGCTCTCGCCGCTCAAGCCCACCGCGACCGGGCCGGTCGCGCACCCGCTCGCTGCGAGCCAGATCGCCGAAGCGTACCACCTGCGCGGGCAGCTCCTGGAGAACAAGAACGAGTTCGAGCAGGCCGAAGCGTCCTACAAGCAGTCGATCGCGCTCCGCGAGCGGCTGGCCGAGACCGTGCCCGCGAACCTGGCCGCGCTCAGTGGGGACGAGCGCCGGCACGCGCTGGCCGCACTCACCGACGTGGGCCGCGGGTACGGGTTCTTGGGCGACGCGCTCCTGGGCGGGGGCAAACCCACCGAGGCCGAGGCCGCGTACTGGAAGTCGCACGCGCTCCGGCAGCGCGTCGCCGCCGCGTTCCCGGCCGACGACCGCACCGGCGAGGGACTGGACGCGAAGCACCAACTCGCCCGGAGCTGGGGCAACTTCGCCGAACTGCACACCCGGTCCCGCGCGCTCGGCACGGCCCGGTACTTCGCGCAACAGTCCCTCGACGCGCACACCAAGCTCGTCGAACTCGACCCGATCAACGTCGAGTACCGGCTCGAGTTGTGCAGCCGGCTGGTTCAAGCCTCGGAACTCGACATCCTGCTGTGGATGCGCCCGGGGGCGACCCTCGACGACCGCACGCGCGCCACGCTCGCGAACAACCTCGACAAGGCAAAAGAGGTGATCGAAGACCCGGCATTCGCCAAGGAACAGAGGAGCCGCCGGGCCCAGGGGGCGCTCGCGACAGTGCTCCTGCTCCGCGGCGTCCTGTTCACGGACCTGGGCGAAGGGCAGCGCGCGTGGGACGAACTCGTCAAAAGCTGGAGGCTGCTGGACGCGCTGTCCAAGGAGCAACCCGGGGTCACGGTGGACCCGCTCCACCCGTACTACAAAGCGGCGGCGAGCGCCCTGTTCGGCGAACTGAATAACAGCTCGGACACCCCCGAGAAGCGCAAACAGCGCCTCGACGAGCTGCGGGCCGCCATTGAGAAACTGGGACCGGGGCGGAAGCACCCCGACGATATTGAGTACTTCCGGGCGTTCAAGTTCCTGGCGACCGACCCCGACTTCAAGAAGATGATCAACGAGTTCCGCACCCGGCTCGCGCCCGCGTCGCAGCCCCCGGCCGCGCGCCCGGATCAGTGAAACGCGAGCCGCGGGGCCCCGGTCTCCGGGAGCTTGGTCCCGTCCCGCGTCACAACCAGCCGGCGGCACGTCGTGAGCAGTGGGGCACTGCAGCCCGCGCCCGATCGCGTTGTCGTTCAAGTTGGGGCACTGAAGGTTGGCAGGCCCGGCCCCGCGGTCAGCCGCGCCTGGAGCGCTACTCAGTCGGTGACACGGTTCCCGCTCAGATCGAGCGTCGCGATGCGGGGCGCATTCGCCGTACCGGTCACCGGCGCCGCGCCGGCGGCGGTTAATGCGTCACTCGCCGCCTCGGGCTGGCGCAGCTCCGCGACCCGCCCGCGGACCCCTGTCGGCAGCCGATCCGTTGTGGCGCGCGCTGGGGCGCGTCTCAAAACAAAGGAGCCTGAGCGGCACTCGCGGTCAGGCGGCGTTTTTGGGGCGCCCGTCGTTATGAAGGAAGGGCCGCAAGCCGTCGGGGCCGATGGGGTAGACGAACACGTAAGTGACGCTGCCACGAGCCCACTGCTTCGTGAACACCTCGGCGCGGGCGTGGGAGTTGATCGCTTCCTGAGCGCCCTTGAGGTCGAACCGGCCGTCGTGCGGGAACAGGTACACCTTGGCGAACCCCTTTCCGTGCCGGCTGTGAAACACGATCACGGGCACGTCCTGCCCCTTCAGCGACTCGTGCCCGCGGAACGCGAAGAGGTCGTAATCGAACGGCAGCGGGAGCCGGTCCGGGAGCTTCTGCTCCGCGAGCCACTTTTGCGTGGCCGCTTCCGCGTCCGCGTACTGCTCCCCGTTGATGCGGGCGAGTTCGTCCGGGTCGAGCTTCGGCCGCGTGTTCGTGAAGACCCCGATCCCGATCCCGATCAGCAACAGCGCCGCGACGACCGCACCCGCGCCCCGGTACACCTTCCGGCGGAACAGGGCGGTTTGCTTGGTCGCCACGTGCGACACGAGCCGGTCGCGCAGGCCCGCCGGGACGGCCACGCGCACCATCGCGGAACCCAGGGCGCGGTCGAAGGACCCGAGAGCGCGCGCGTCGGCCGCGCACACCGGGCACGTGTCCAGGTGTTGGTTCAGCGGCGCGGTCACATCGGGACCGAGTTCGTCAGCCCCGCGGTGCCGGATTCTCAGATAAAATTGTGCGTCGCGGCAGTCCATCACGTCACCTTCTTGGGAGCGTCCGCGGGCGCAAGGGCGGGCCGCTCGCCGTCGGTATTCTGTGTCGGGGCCAGCCGCGCCCGGAGGTGCGCTTTGGCCCGCGCTAAACGCGACATCACCGTCCCGATGGGCAAGTCCATTTGCTCGGCGATGTCGCGGTAACTGAACTCCTCAAAATAGAACAAGATGATGGGCGTCCGGAACGTTTCATCCAGTTCATTGAGCGCCTGTTGCAGCTTCACGGGGTCGATCTCGGGCATCGACTCATCGACGGAACGCCCCGGCAGATCGCCGACCGCGTCGAGCGGGACGACCTTGTGGCGCTTTTGGTCACGAACCTTGTGCAGATACAGGTTCCGAAGAATCCGGAACAGCCAAGCTTTGGCGCGATCTGGTTCGCGTAACTGCGGCAGCCGAGCGAGTGCCTTCCCAAAGGTTTCTTGGGTGAGGTCTTCGGCGTCCGACGAGGCCCCGCTGAGCCGGTAGGCGTACCGGTAAAGGGCCTCGTA
>DASWYH010001210.1:0-8118 GCA_036405095.1 Gemmata sp.
TTTTCCGCGACCGCCTTGAACTTGTCCTTCTGCGCCGCGGTCACCTTCAGCTCTTCCTGGAGCGCCGCGTTGGTCAGCACGAGGGTGCCGACGTCCTGGCCCCCACCGAACCGGTTGCCGCCCGGTTGGGCGGTCGCGACCATCACCAACCCGGCGGCCAGCAGGCTCGCCAACATACACCGCATCGCACGCATGGCATTCTCTTGGGAGGGCAACGAAGTGCCGAGGGGAAGCCCCCATCGGCTGCCACATCGTGACCTCATCCCGGTGAGAGGGGAATGAGAAAATAAGAAATGTCCGCGCCCGCGCAGCTCTGCGCGGGCGCTGGGTGAGGTTCATGAAGAGTGCGAGTTACCTGTTCGGGCGCACGGCGCCCCCGGCCGGGGCCACCCCGCCGACCGGCACCGGCCCGTTCGCCGCCGGGGGCGGCGCCTGTTGGAACTTCCAGGTCTTGTCTTTGATCTCGACGAACTGAAAGTGCTTCGCTTCCACCCCGGGCACGTCGACCTGCGGGTTCGAGAACTTCCACACCTCGACGTCGTCGTTCGGCTTGAGCATGTACACCTGGGCCGGGAGGTACGCGACGGTTTTCGTGTTCGCCCCGGGGCCGTACAGGGCCAGCCGCAGGTGCTTGAACTCGCGCTGGTCCTTCCCGAGCCGGGGTTTGATGTCCAGGTAGATGTAGTTCTCGTCGATCTTGAACAGGTTGATATCGAACCGCTCTTTCACGTCCTTCGCCTTCATCCCGGCGAGGAAATCGAGCATCAGGTTGTCGACCCCGGCCCCGGCCTGCGGGAGCTTGAATTCGGTGATCGTCTTCGCGACCCCGTTGTAGGCATAGACGGCTTTGCCGTTACAGATGTAGGCTTCGTAGTCGGCCTTGGTCGGGTCGCCCGTGTTGTCGAGCCGGAGCACCGCGAAGTTGGGCTTCATGCACAGCACCAGCCCGCGGAAGTTGGTGGTCTTCTTGAACACCGCGTCGGTGCGGGCGAGCTGGATCTCCGTGCGCAGGTTGATGACGCCCGTCATCTTCTTTTCCCACTCGACCAGGTGCGGGTCGAGTTTCGGATCGGCTTTCGCGGCCGGGAGCACCGGCTGGCCGCCGACCGGGGCACCGGGCACGCCGGGCGGTTGCGCCAAGCCCACCGAGCCGGCGATCAGCAGAGCAGCCAGGGTGAAGCCAGCGGGTCGCATTGTGGGTCTCTCCTCGCCAGAACTCGGGACCACGGGCGCGGCGCCTTATAGCCGCTCCGGCGCGCCGTGAAAAGCCGGGTTTGTGTGGGGAGAGGGCGATACCGCGACCCCGAACGGCGCGCACACGGCTATCGTTCGCGCGGGCGGCAGCGTTGTTCAACTCGGAAACCGGGACCGGAAACTGGGAACTTCTTCCCATGGGTGGACTTGTAGCGGCTGTGCCGGGTGCGGATAGTAAGAGGGTTACGGCTCGCGAACTCATGCCGCTCCCCGTGTGTCAAGAAAGTTATGCTCGAAAAAGTTCAGGTTCGGATCGTCGCGGGTCTGCTCCGTGGGCGCAAGCTGACGGTGGTGGTCCACGAGGGCATGCGCCCGACCCCCCAGATGGTGCGCGAGGCGCTGTTCAGCATCCTCGGCAACGCGGTTCCGGACCGCGTGTTCTACGACATCTTCGCGGGTACCGGCGTCATCGGGCTGGAAGCCGTGAGCCGCGGCGCGAGTGCGGCGCGGCTCATCGAGAAGGACCCGCGCCAGGCCGCGGACATTCAAAAATACGCCGAGCAGTTCGGCATCCGCGACCGGGTGCAGGTGCTCAAGGCCGATGTGTATCGGTGGGCCGAGCGGTGGCTCCCGCCCAGGGACGCGGTGAACCTGTTCCTCAGCCCGCCGTTCCCCGATCTGAGTGAGAAAGCCGAAGAGTTCTTGTCCCTTGTGAACGTGCTGTTCGCAAAGGCCCCCGCCGGATCCGTGCTCACGATCCAGGCCGAGGACGGGTTCCCGATCGAGCGGCTGCCGAACCCGGCCGCGTGGGACGTCCGCCGGTACGGGCGCAACACGCTGATGTTCCTGGTGAAAGACGCGCCCGCTCCGGCGGAAACCGAGCCCCGTGAGTAGCGCGCGGCGCGATTCCGATTGGGCTTTTTTTTCTTGCCAGCCGTGCTTCTTGCGGCTATTGGCCGTCGATTCCGCTCCCCATCGTCTGTGCTCACGCGCCCACGCCCTCGCCGGCGGGCGCACGGGGAGCGCGTTGTGAACTTCGACGGAAGGAGCCGTTCGTGGACATTCCCCAACACGTTTGGGCGCGCGGGTACGAGCGGAACAGCCCGCACGAGCCGCTGTTCGGGCGGTACATCCGCATCGACCTGAGCGGGCGCCCGGACCTGCGCGCGACGTTCGACACGGTTGCGAAGCTGGTCGTGTACGGGCAGCAGGCGGCCGAGGTGGTGCCGTTCTCGCGGGTCGCGTGGGCGGTCGTCATCTACGGCGTCGAACCGCACGAAACCGAGCGCCTCGCCGAGGTGAAGGACGAGTACGTCGCGATGTGGGAGCGGCACCCGGACGTGTGGCCGCAACTCGAACCCCGCGAGGTCGTGTTCAGCGTGTGGTTCGTGGACCGCGCGATGCGCCCGTTCCTCGGGTGCGTGTGCGACGAGTCCCCGTGGGACCTGTGGGTGTCCGGGCGCGACGTGCGCCAGGAGCGGGTGTACCAGCGGATGCTCGCCGAGGGGCAGGCCCCGATCCTGATGGCCCTCAACGCGGTCCACGCCGCGGAACTGAGCGACTCGTGGGGCGGCCCGGCCGCCTGACGCTTTCCCCGGAGCGCGTGATGACACCTCTTCCCCTCTTGCAACGGCGCGAGATCGAGGCCGGCGTCATCGTGCCGCTGGTTCGGGCGTTCGCCGCGGAAATCGGGGAGCCGCGGGCGCGGGAGGTCGTCGGGACCGTGATCCGCGAACTCGCGAAACAAGCGGGGTGCGCGGCAGCCGCGCACGGCGCCGACCTCGCGCACCTGAAATCGGTCGTCGAGAAGTGGACCGAGGGCGGGGCCCTCGAACTCACCGTTTTGCGCGACGACCCGACTGCGTTCGAGTTCGACGTGACGCGGTGCCGGTTCGCGGAACTGTACCGCCGACTCGGGGCGGCCGAACTCGGTGAGGTGCTTTCGTGTGCGCGCGACGGCGCGATGATCGAGGGGTTCAACCCCGAGATCGCGTTCGCGCGCACCCAGACCATCATGGGCGGTGCGACGCACTGCGATTTTCGTTACCGGACCCGGTCCGAATGACCTGCGCCGGCGCTACGGCACCATCGGTTGCGTCCACGCGACCTCGACATCGCCTTTTGCGTAGGGGTTCGGGTGCGGCTTGGTGCTGGTGATCCTCGCGCGCACGTAGAGTTCCTTGCCCGTGAAAGTGTACGTCGGGTTCAAGTCGTCGGAGGTCGCGACCACCTTGCCGATGTCGGGGGAGTACGCGCCCGTGACGGGCGTTTCTTTCCCCGCTTTGTCTGTGAACACCTTTGGGGTCGCGGTGAGGTCTGCGTCCTTCGTGGTTGCAACGAACTCGGTCTTGTAGGTCACGCCCGCTTCGCCCTTGATGGCGATTTTCAGCTCCTTATCGGTGCGCGTGATATCGTCGAGGACGACGCCCGTGCTGGCGTAAAAGTCGCCGGCTTCGAGCCCCTTCACCGCGGCTTCGGCGGTCAGGAACGGGGCCCGCACCATCACCCACCCCCGGCCCGGGTTCACCTTGCCGGCCCCGTACTCGTGGTAGCCGTGCGAGTCATCGGTCGCGAGCCCGTACACGATCGGGAGCTTGTGCTTGCCGAGCCGGAGCGCGAGCGTGATGTCCCAGATCCGCTCGCAGCTCGCGTGGTCGGGGTCGCCGTAGTTCCGCACCCCGGGGTGCCCGTTGAACACCTCGAAGAACCGCAACTCGTCCGCGAGGAGCATCTCTTCCGCCCGCACGCCCCATTGAAAGTTCGGGTGGTTCAGGAACGCGATCATCACGCGGCTCGTTTTCGTGCGCTGCTCGTTCACCTGCCGCAGGTTCACGCGCACGGTCTCGATCACGTCCTTGCCGTTGAGCGGCTTGATCGGGTCGCGCACGTTGATGCCGTTGATGTGAACGGGGCGCTTCGCGAAGCCGTGGGTGATCTCCTCGGCCGGGACGAGCAAGAACTTCCCCGGTTCCTCGAAGAGCGAACGGAACTCCGCGAACGGCTTCAGCTTCACCTGCGCCTTGTCTTTCGCCGTGCGCGTCTCGACCCACTTCTCGCCGAACCGCTTTTTGTACTTCGCGACCGCGGCTTTGCGGGTCGCGTTGGTCTCGGCATCGACCCACTTGTCGCCCTCCGCGATGACGTTGTGCTCGGTCAGCGCGAGGAACTGGTAGCCGTGCCGCTTGTACCAATCGACCACCATGTCGGGGAAGTCGTCCCCGTCGCTCCAGAGGGTGTGCGTGTGGAGGTTCCCCTTCCAGAACTTCGGCGCGGCCGTGGTGAGCGGCGACGGTTCCGGCGCGGGTTGCGCCAGCGGCGCCGGGTCGGTTTTCTGGAACGCGAGTGCGGCGGCGAAGACGGAGGCCGTGAGCGCGATGGCAGCGAGCGGGCGGGCCGGGGGCATGAACGGACCTCGGACGGTGTGAGGAGGCGAGAGCAAAGTATGCCGGGCGAGTGGGCTTAACGGAACCCTTTTGCCTCGCAGTTTCTCCGAAAGTTTACACACCGGTGCTGCACTCGGGTAACCTGATGCACCCCAAAGTCAAGGAGCGCCGATGCCGACATCACCCGGAGTCTCCCGCAAGTACCCGCAGCACTACCCGGCCCCGCGCAAATACGCGCTCGTCATCGGGTGCGTGGACTGCCGCCTGCTGGACGACCTGGTCCGGTTCCTCGACCACGACAATTTAACGAACCGCTACTACCAGGCGACGTTCGCCGGGTGCGCGATCGGGCTCAGTTCCAAGGCGCCGGTTTACTACCCGCGGTGCGACACGGCCGGAAAGCCGATGGGGCCGGCGATGGATTTCTCGAAGTGGCAGGCTGCGGCGCTCGATCACCTGAAACTGGTGCTGAAGCTCACCAAGGGCGACCTGACCGACGTGTACATCGTGGAACACGCGGACTGCGGTGCGTACCGGGAGTTCATCGGGTTTGACTCGGGTACGGACCCCGACAGGGAGCGCGAGAAGCACACCGAGTACGCGCTCGCGTTCGCGCAAGAACTCATGGCGTGGTACGAATCGCCCGAGGGAAAGGAGCTGGCCGCCGAGCTGAGCGCGCGGTACGGGGCCGAGGTGCGCCCGCCGCTCGTCCGCGGGTTCCTGATGGACCTGCGGGGCGGCGTGGACCCGCTGTTCGACCCGCCGGCGACCGGAAAGAAGCCCAAGAAGGCGCGGCACCCGGAGCCCGACGAGCATTACATGTGAGTGCCGGGGGCGGGCGCGTTCGGGCACCGCGAGGGGAGCGGTTCGCGGCCCCCGCACCGTTCCGGCTGTTTGTGGGCTAAGGCTTGTGGACCCAGGTCACCACGAGCGTTTCGCCTTCGAGCTTTGCGTCGTAGGTGATCGTTCCGTTCGACCCTTTTTGCGTTTCCGACCAGGGGAACCGCACCGCCGGCTGGCCCGCTCGCGGGGCTTGCAGCACGGTCGTGGACTTCCCGTTGATCGTGGTGCGGATTTCGAGCTGGTACTCGCGCTTGCCGCCGTTCAGCCCGAGGGGCGCGGGCGGCAGCGGCAGGTCCGCACGGATGGCTCCGCCCGTGTTGGCGAACGTGCCGGTTACCATCGTGACGCTTGCGGGCTGGACCCGGACGCGCTCTTGGGTCAGCCGCAACCGCACGATGAGGTCCGACCCGCCGGCGGCTTTGTTCGTGGCCTTGAGGTCGCCGGCCCACTCGCCGGACACGGTCACCGAGCGCTTGTCCGGGGCGATTGCCACTTTGAGGTTTTTTGCGGTTATGGGGGCGTCGCCCGGCGCGGCCTCGGCAATGGTGTGCCCCGGGCGCGCGTTCACGGTTTTGCTGAACGTGGCCGCCGTCTTGTCGTTCGGAACCGGGATCGCAACCGATTCGGTCGTCGTGGTGCGGTCCAACTTGTTGCCGGTGTCGGTGACTTTCAGGATGGCCGTTGTGGTGCCGTCGCGCGGCGCCTCGACCCTGGCCGCGCCGGTCTGCTTCGCACCCTGCTTGCCGTTGTGCGCGACCAGCGAAATCGGGAACGTGCCGGGCTTCTCGAACGTCACGAGCCGGTCGATCTTCCCGCCCGGCGTCACCTCGACGCGCCCGTCGCCGTAGTCCCAGACGCACGTGTCGGCGTTCGCGACCTCGGCGGTGAGTCGGAAGGTCGCGGGTGCGACGGTGGCCGAGACCGGTTGCACCGCGAGCGCGCCGATGCTCGGGACCGGTGCGTCTGCCGGTGCGGCGGCCACTTCGACCGGAACCGTGCGCTCGTTCTCGTCGCCGAGGTAGTTGCGAACGGTGAGTTTGACCGTATAGCTGCCGGGTTTGGTGTAAGTGTGTTTGGCGGGCTGCTCCGTGGCGAACGGTTCGAGCGGGGAGCCGTCGCCGAAGTCCCACCAGCCACTTTCGCCGGTCGCACGGTTCTGGCACGTGAGCGCGAGCCCTTCGGTGCTGACCGCGAAGTTCGCGACCGGGCGCGTCGGCTTGACGACGCGATCCACAACCGCGGTGGCGTAAGTCCCGGCGGCGCCGCCCCCGAGCCCGAGCAACCCGAGGATGAGGCCCTTGAGCCACCCGCCGGAACGGGCGGGTGCGCTGTGGGCGGTTGGTGTTGGGTGGGCGGTTGAGGGAACAGACATCGGGCGGTCCTCCGTGACCGGGGCAAGGGGCATGGACCGCGGAGAATAAGCGAGAAGGGAAGGACGGAACAAGGCGAACCGCCATGAAGGCCAGGGCGGTGTCGGTGTGCGTGGATGTATCAGGCCGATCGAGCCGCGCCTCGTTGACGAGGCGGCGGGCGAGTTCGCTCAACAGCTACCCCATTGAAGTCTTTTTATACATGAGCCCGCTGATGGTGCCGCGTGTTCGTAACGAGCACGTGACTTCTCATTGGGTACGTGTATGAGCCGGCGATTGTGAGCTGACAGCGCCGGAGCCGCCGATTGATTCGAGATCGGGACGCCCGGCACACCGAACTCAACGTACTTGGGGCGTCCCTTCGATTACTTTTCCAGTCCCAGGAACCGCTGGTTGCTGTCGAAGCGGCCGGCGAATGCCTTGTCGTTCAGGTAGTTCGCCCGGGTGTGCCGCACCACGCCCGCGCCGGTGACGGCCACGAGCATTTCTTCGGGGTGCAGCTCCGATGCGAGTTGCGCGTCCGCGTCGCCGAGGATCACGCGCCAACTGTTGCGCGAGGCGTGACCCGGCACGCCGAACGCCTGGAGCACCGCGGCGTTGTTCACCAGCGCCTCCCAGTTGTTCGGGTACAGTTTCATCATCTGGCTCAGGTCCTGCCAGAACGTCCACAGTTGCAAGCCGTAGCCGCGGAGCAGCGACACCGCTTGGGGGAGCAGGTCCAGGGCCCCGAGTTGTGCGGCCTCGTCCAGAAGGAACAGCGTGCGCTGCTTCGGGAGCCGGTTCCGACGCATGACAACGGTGAGTAGGGTCACGACCCACAGCCGCAGCAGCGCCCGGTGGCTGTGCAGCTTTTCCGGCGGCAGCACGAGGTAAATGGTCATCGGTTTGTTGTGGAGCAAGTCGTTCAGGTTGAACGTGGACTTCTCCAGGCAGCGAGCGACGGCCGTACTGCCGAGGCACTTCACGAACGTGGTCGCGGTGGTGCGGATGCACGGGCGCGTCTTGTCCGATGGGGCCGCGAGGTACGCGATGAACTCGTCACGGGCGAGCGGGGACATCGTCTTCTTGCGCGTGTCCAGGGCCACCGCGAGGGTGTAGTCGAGGTCGTCGTTGTAGAGCAACTCGCGGAGCGTGCAGAGGTTCCGCTTGTCCGGTGGGGAGCTGGTCGCCACGTCGGCCACCAGCCCCGACACCAGCCCGCGGCCGGTGTCTTCCCAGTAGCGATCGGTGCTGAACTCGTGCCCCACCGCGAGCTGCGCGGCGAGCATTTCGGCGTCGGATTCGGGGTCCGAACCGGGGACGTCGAAGATGTCGAACGGGTTGAGTTT
>DASWYH010001211.1:0-15002 GCA_036405095.1 Gemmata sp.
ATCCATACCCTGAGCGCGGGGGTGCCCGCGCAGGTGCTCCAGAACCGGCCCGACATCCGCCAAGCGGAGCGCGAGCTGGCGGCGGCCGGGCTCGATGTGAAGGTGGCCCGTGCCCACTTCTATCCGCGGGTCGACATCACCGGCGGCATCGGCTCCAAGGCCTTCAATCCGAAGTACCTGTTCTACCCGGAAGCGTTCATCCTCAACGCCGCGGGCGAGCTGACCGCGCCGCTGCTCAACAAGGCCGCGATCCGGGCCGAGTACCGGGCCGCGAACGCCCGCCAACTGGAGAGCGTCTACAACTACCAGCGGGTCATCCTCAACGCCTTCACCGAGGTCATCAACCGGCTCAACATGGTGGAGAACTATACCCGGAGCCTCGAGATCAAACGGCAGCAGTTGCAGGCGCTGGAGGCCTCGGTCAGGGTCTCCAACAACCTGTTCCAGGCCGGCCGCATCGAGTACATCGAGGTGCTGCCCGTCCAGCGGGACCTCCTGGACGCGCGAACGACCCTGATCGACACCAAGCGGCAGCAACTGTCCGCCATCGTGAACGCCTATCAGGCCCTGGGTGGTGGTTCGGTGATCTCGTGCCCGCCCCAAGAGGTGCGACTGCCCGTTCCCGAGGTTCCACCGCCGGCCGGTGCCGCGCCGCTGCCCGCGCCCCAGCCGCTGCCCCCGCTCCCGCCGCTGCCCCCGCTCCCGTGAGCCACCGGTTCGGCGGTCGCACAGCCCTCGACGGGAAACGCTACGGCTGCCGAATCTGGTAACGCGACGGCTCCGGCCCGGAAGCGCGGACAGGACAGGCGCACAACGGTGCGGGTGCGAACCACCCGCACCAGAGAAACCCAAACTCGTCCGGTCAACGTACCGGGCACCTATTCCCATCGGGTCGGCTGGTGAGCGGCCACGACCGGTTCGGGCGTGCGCGCTCCCGATCGTTACCCACACTCTCGGAGAGGGTTGGCACAATGGCCTTTCGAAAGACGTGTGTAGCTCTGATACTCGCGAGTCTGCCCGTCGCGGGGTGCGGAACGGTCGCGAACACGGTCGTGACGCGCCCCGAGCAGGGCGGCAAGGTTCCCTTCGGCGGGGTGCGCGAAGACGTGCGGTGCATCAAGACCGCGGCGAACGGAGAGGTCAACCTCGGGCTCGCGCCCTGGTCGGCGGAACCGGATCACAAGTTGCGGGGCGAGCGCAACCCGCAGTTGGGGCTCCTCCTGCTCTGTGCGGCGGACCTCCCGTTCAGCATGGTGGGCGACATCGTGACGTGGCCCTACACGTGGGTGTACTCCCGGGTTAACGAGCCGATCCCGACCCCGCCCGTCGTGATCCAGGCGCCCGTTGAGGCCCGCGTCCCCGCGCCCGTAGAGAACCGGCCCCAGAAGCTCCCCTGACTGACGACCGGCCGGTGTCCGCCGGCGAGAAATGCGTGCGGGACCCGGACGCCGTGGCGTTGTTGCGGGCGGTCGGGTGTCACCCGACTGTCACATCCACGACCAACAGGCGCGTGCGGTAATCCCGTGCGAGCCTGTACCCGCTTCCCTTTTGACGGCGCCAGTTCCCCCCGGTCCGTCGGGAGGCCCCCGAACCACACCCATGTGACGTTGAGGTTGCCGGGCATCGGGAGCCGCTCGGCGGTCCCCGGCACCCCCTTTCCGCCTGCGAAAACGGCCCGGGCGTCTCGTGACCCGTCGCCGCGCCCCGGATCAAAAAGTTAGAACGGCCACGCGGCGCCCAGAGCGGCCTTCTGGGCCAGCGTGATCGCGCGGATGCCGGCCTCGCCCAGATCGACCAGGGCGTCCAACTGTTTGCGCGAGAACGTGGCCTCTTCGCCGCTCCCCTGCACCTCGATGATCTTACCCGAACCGGTCATGACGAGGTTCAGGTCCACGTCCGCGTCGCGGTCCTCGACGTACTCCAGGTCGAGCCGCTCCTCGCCGCCCACGAGGCCCACACTGACCGCCGCGACGCTGTCGGTGAGTACCTCGGAGACGGGCACCGGGAGCAGCCCCTCGATGGAGCGGACCGCATCGACGGCCGCGACGAACGCCCCGGTGATGCTCGCGGTGCGGGTGCCGCCGTCGGCTTCGAGCACGTCGCAGTCGATCCAGAGGGTGCGCTCGCCGAGTTTGTCGAGGTCCACGACCGCGCGCAGGCTGCGCCCGATGAGGCGCTGGATCTCGACGCTCCGGCCGTCCACCTTTCCGGCCTTGTCGCGCGGCTTGCGCGAGTGCGTGGACCCGGGCAGCATCCCGTACTCGGCGGTGAGCCAGCCCTTGCCCTTCCCGACGAGGAAGTCGGGCACCTTGGGCTCGACGCAACAGGTACACAGGACGGTGGTGCGGCCCATCTTCACGAGCACCGACCCGGGCGCCGGGCGCGTGAAGGCGCGCGTGAAGCTGAGTTCGCGAAGGGCCGAAAGGGCGCGGTCGTGGGGGCGGGGCATGGGGCGGGTCACCACGGGGGCACAAGGACCGACACAACGGGGCACCGGGCTATCTTGGGCCGCGCCCGACCGGAAACAAGGCGCCCCCGGACCGGTATCATCCTTCGGTGCCGTGCTTCGCGTGCCACGTGCCGAGCAGCTTGCACAGGTCCGCGGTGCCCAGATCCTTGCCGATGTAGCCCGCGAAATCGTCCGCCTGTGCCCCGAGCGCGAAATCGGCGACGTAGCGCTCGATGGTCTTCTTCGCCACGCCCGTGAGCGCGCTGATGAACCCGGTGTCGTGCCCGGCGCGGTGCAGCGCCAGAATGAGGTGCGGGCGGCCCTTCGAGATCTGAAGCGGTTCCGTGAGGAAGCGGTACGCCCGGCCCACGAACTTCGGTGCGTCGATCTTGCCCTTGGCTTTTTTCAGCGACAGGCCGACGCGCGAGCAGGCGAACACGGGCGCGGTGCGCGGCGCTTCGGCTTCGGCAACGTGCAGCGGCGAACTCGGGTCCCAGATCTTGCGCCCGTTGATGAGCCCATCCAGAGCCGCGACGCTGGCGGTTTTGGTCCTCGCGAGCAGGTGATCGACCATCACGCACGGGCCGTCAAGCAGCGTACCATCGGGTTTCACCACGGTGCGGATCAGGATGCCGAAGTACGCGGTCCCGTCCCCGAGCGCGAGGTCGAGCCCCTTGAAGGAGCCGCCGCGGTACTCGCCCCGCGTGCGGTGGAAGTACCAGCGCCCGTCTTCGAGCTGAACCGGGTCGCGGTGCGCGAACAGGTCCGGGTGGGTGTCGCCGGAGTAGTAGACCTCGAGTTCTGCGAACCGGTAGCGCTCGCCGTCCACGACGAAGTCGCACCGGTTCATGAGGTGTGATGTGATCTCCGCGAACCACGCGGGGTGGTGCTCGTCTCCGATCACGTGTACCGGCTTGCGGCCCAGTTCCGAAAGAGAGGACATAGGCAGGTCCGTTGAGGGAGGTTACTTCTCGTCTTTGCGCCCGAATTCGCCCGACCCGGCGAGTTAGGCCACAAGCGTGACCGCGGCCCAGAGCAGATCCCGCATCGCTTCGGGCCGCACGAACAGAGCGATCCCGGTCAAGATAAGCAACCCGAGTAGGGCCGATCCCAGGACGACAATTTTCGCAAAGCTGTTCTGGGCCGGGCTCCGCGCGGCGCTCGCTTTTGGAGTCGGTTGCCGGCTGGCCCCGCCCGTGGGGATGCGCGGCTCGTTCGTAGCGGGATCGTCACTCATAAGTCCCCCGAGTAGAATTGGAAGGTGGGCGGGTTCCGATCGCCGAACCTTCTCGGGGTCTTCGGTGCCGAGGCCCTCATTGTACCCGCAGCGCGCGGACCCACTCGGTCGCGCGGGCGAGGGCGTCGTCGGTGAGCCCCCCCGGCCGGTGGATCGCGGCGGTCACCGCGCGCCCGCTGGTTTCGTCGGTCGCGGTCACCTCGATGCGCCCGTTCGCGGCGACCCCGCAACTGACCCGCACCGGCGCCCCCTTGGGCAGGTCGGGGGGGAGCCCATCGATCCAGCACTCGCCCACCGGGATGCACGCCTCGGCCTGGTGCGCCTCCCCTTGAAGGATGCGCACCCGGACGCGCGTCTGGTTGGGGGCGACCGTGTAGTAGAGCCGGCTCACCGCGGCCGGGAGCTGGGTGTTCTTGGGGATCAGCTTGTCGCTCACCCGGTCCGCGCCGGACCGCGCCTCCACGCCCAGGCTGTGGGCGTTCACGCTCACCTCGACGATGTCCGCGAGGTTGGGGGCCGCGTGCGCCCCCTCGGCGCCCGACCGGGCGGCCACGATCCCGGCGTGAACCGCGGCCCCGCGCGCGACCACCTCGCTCACCGCGAGGCCCCGATCGGGCTCCTTCCCGGTGAGTTCTGTGAGCATCCGGGCGCACGCGGGCATGTGCGTGCTCCCGCCCACCAGGAGCACCTTGCCCACATCGTCCCAGGTGAGCTTCGCTTGTTTGAGAACCTGTTGGGTCGTGAGCCGGGTGCGCACGAGCAGGTCGCGGGTTACCGCTTCAAACTCCGCGCGAGAGAGCGGGAACGTGAACTTGTAGCCCGCGTGCGCGACGGTGAAGCTGGTCTGCTCGACCTTGCTCAGCGTCCGCTTCGCGCGCTCGGCGGTGGCGAACATGTGGGCCACGGTCTGGGGGTCGGTGCGCGGGTCCTCGTGGCACTGCTGCACGAACTTGTCGGCCGCCCAGGTGACCAGCCGCTCATCCCAGTCGCGCCCCCCGAGCCGCACGTCGCCCTCGATCGCCAGCACCTGGAACCGCTTGCGGGCGAGCTTCACCAGGGTCACGTCGAAGGTGCCCCCGCCGAGGTCGTACACCAGAACCGTTTCGTTCGCGGGGCGCTCCTCGGTGGGCTTCCGGCCGCCCCCTTCCACCGAGTACGCGAGGGCCGCGGCCGAGGGCTCGTCGATGATGTCGATCACGTCGAGCCCGGCGACGCGCCCGGCGTCCATCGTGGCCTTGCGCCGGGTGTCGTCGAAGTACGCGGGCACCGTGACCACGCACCCGGTGACCGGCCCGACCTGCGCTTTGGCGTCCTGCACGAGCTTCTTGAGGAGCACCGCCGAGAGCGCCTCGGGCCGGAACTCGCGCCCCGCAACGGGGCGGCCGAGGTCGGGGTGTCCCATCCGCCGCTTGACCAGCGCCGCGACGCGGTCGGGCTGCTCCAGGGCCATGTCGAGCGCGGGGGCGCCGACCACGGCCGAGCCGTCCGGCGCGAGGTAGACCGCCGAGGGGGTGAGCACCTCGCCGTCGCTGTTGGGCACGGTGAAGGGGCGCCCGCGCTCGTCCAGGGCGGCGACGGCGCAGAACGTGGTGCCGAGGTCGATACCGATCAGGGACATAGGCTAACCGCTCGGTGCGTGGCAGAGGCGCGGGCACCTCGATTCTAACGCACTTTCCCCTCGGGTGGCACGATGCGCACCGCGGTAGCCGTGTTTCCGTTCGACCTGTTCGGCAGTTCCGGCACCGGCGCGGGCGCCAAGCTGCTCGCCGACGCCGTCCACGAGATCCTCGACGACACCGAGGCCGAAACGCGCCCGTGCCGGGCCGACGCGCTCCGCGGCACCGTCCGGGTGCAGGAGTTCGGGTTCGACACCCTGGAAGGGGTCGCCGGGTGGCGCAAGACGGGCCGCCGGGCCGCGAAGCGGGCGCTCCGGGCGAAGGAGTTCCTGCTCTGGCTGGGCGGGAACCACCTGGCCGCGCTCCCGGTGCTCGAAGAACTCGGCCCCGAGGCGCTCGTGGTGCAGTTCGACGCGCACCTGGACGTGTACGCGTTCCATGACACCACGCCCGAGCTGTCGCACGGGAACTTCCTCACGCACTTCGAGGCCCCGCGCCCGCGGCTGGTGAACGTCGGGCACCGCGACCTGTTCCTGACCCCCGAAGAGGCGGGCGAAACGTTCGAGGCCGTGTACCCCGCCTGGGACGTGGCCGCGGACCCGGCCCGCGTGGCCGCGGAGCTGCGCGAGCGGGCGAGCCGCGCGAAGCGGGTGTGGATCGACCTGGACTGCGACGCCTTCGACCCGGCCGCGCTCCCGGCGGTGGCCGAGCCGCTGCCGTTCGGGTTGCTGCCGCCGGTGTTTTTGGCGCTGTTCGAGGCGGTTTGGGTCGGAAATGTGGTCGGGATGTCGGTGACCGAGTTCGACCCCGGGCGGGACGTGCGCGACACCGGGCTAAACCTGCTCGGTTGGCTGATCGAGTACACGCTCCTGAAAGTCGCCGCGCGCTGAGCGAAGGCAGCCCACCCCCTGCCCCCTCCCTGAAGGGAGGGGGAGAGAAGAGGCGGTCTTCTGGACCGGGGAGGGGGTCGTTCTCCCCCTCCCTTCAGGGAGAGGGCCGGAGGCCCATGGCCGCTTGCGCTCAGTCGTCGTCATCCAGGCGGCGGCGCTTCCGCTTGGCCGGTTTCTCGGCGCCCGCGTTCATCACGACAACCGCAAGCGCGGCCAGTCCCCCGAGGAGCAGGATCACACCGACCACCAGCCCGATGAGCCGGAACGTTTTTCCGTTCCCGCGGGGCTCCGACGGGGCCGGGTTCACGGGACCCGCGGTGCCGTTGGTGGGCTGGGGTTCGCTCGCCGCGGGTGGGTTGGCCTCGGGCGGGTTGACCGCCCCTGCGGGCGTGATCGCCGGCGGGGGCGCCGGGTTGGTGACCGCCGGGTTGGTGGGGAGCGTGCCCGGCGGTTGGGTTCCGGGCGCCGGGTTCGTGCCCGGCTGCGCGGTCATCACCGGCGAGGGCGCGGGCGGGATGCCGAGCCCGCCACCGATCGGGGGCCGCGGCCCGGTCCCGTTGTCGATCGTCGTCCCATTGAACCGCACCCCGCAGCGCGGGCAGGTCTGAATCGGGTTGAACTGGGTCAGGGTGGTGCCGAGCGAGGCCCCGCACTTCCCGCACGTCCACGAGTATCGGGTGATGCCGCCGCCGCCGATCCCGCTGAAACCGGACGCCCCGGCGGGCATCCCGGTGATGCTGCCCGGGGGCCGGCCCGAGATCCCCGACGCCCCGCCGGGCATGCCACTGATGCTCCCGGGGGGGCGGCCCGAGATGCCGGAAAACCCGGCCGGGGGGCGCCCGACGATGCCGCCCGGGGGCCGCCCGGGTTGTGCGCTACCGGGCGAGATCAGGAACGCGAGCGCGAGCGCGGAGCCGATACCGACGATCGCGAATCGCACACGCAAGGATGATGGGCGCGGCATGAGGGCCAACCACGGGGAACAGGGATGGTTGTGAATGAGTAACTTAACCGTCCGACACAGGTGCCGCAATGACGAAGCGGACAAGTTTCGGCCCCGGTTCCGTCTTTTTTGCCGGCCGGGGCGTCGGAGTAATGACGCTCAATTTCTTCCGAGGTTCATCTCATGCACACCACGTTGTGGGCGGTTCTGGTCGTCGGGGGCGGGGCGCTCGGGGCCGAGCCGGAGCGCCAGCTCAAAGTCGTCCCGCAGCGCGGGTTCCCGGCGGTCGAGTCGGTGGCGCTCTACCGCACGAGCGGCGCGAAGCGCGAAAAGGTCGCCGAGCTGACGCAATTCGAGAAACCCACCGCCCTGCCCTCCGGCGGGCCGTTCGAGGTGTGGGTGCGGTGCAAGGGCGGGGTCGCGGTGAAGGCGCCGGCCCCGCTCGCGGTGAAGGCCGGAGAGACGCACGAACTCAAGGTGGGCGACGTGTTCGGAACGGTGGAGGTGTTCGGCGACAGCTTCCCGCGCGCGGAGAAGATCGTTTTGACGGACCCGCGCGACCCGGGACCAGGTGAAAAGGGGCACGTCGCGTTGCAGGTGGCGGCGGATTATCGTGTGGAAATGTGCATCCCGCCGGGGACGTATGCAGTGTGGGTGGTGCCCGCGAACGGCGCGAAGGCGCAGCGGGTGGGAGACCGCGTGCGGGTTCAGGCCGGCCGCAGCGTGCGTGTGGGGGGCTGAGGGCAAACTCCCCTTGCCGCTGACGGGCCGCGCTTTATGATGTGGGGAGTGAGGCGCGAACCTGTCCCCAGGTGAAGCGTCCATTGAATGAAGGTTGGGGCGATAGCTCAGCTGGTAGAGCGCTTCGTTCGCAACGAAGAGGTCGGGAGTTCGACTCTCCTTCGCTCCACTCCATGACCCTCGCTGACAGGTGATGTCAGCGAGGGTTTTTCATTGACATTTCCGGCGTTTTCGCACGTCAGCCGTTCTTCGCTCAAACGCGCCGACATTGCTCCCATCGTGCCAGTAAGTGCCGCAATTTGCCCCTCCGGGCCACCTGTTCCCGCACTTTCGTGGGCACTTTCGGAACCCGTTGTTTCGGGTCCGACACTCGCATTCCCCAGCGCTTCCGCGGCTTTCGTTGCGCTCGTTGAGAACTTCGGCAAACGTTCGACGGCTTGCCGCACTTCGAGCAATTTCGGATCGGTGTAGGTGTTCATCGTGAGCTTGATGCCGGAATGCCGCATCGCGGCTTGTGCCGTCTGTGGTGCCGTTCCCGATGTCGAAAGCAACCGCTCATAAAGCCACCGTTCTACCTCCGTTGTCCTGGAGCCGCACCATGATACACTTCGGCGATGACGAGCGATACGACCGCCGGCTCCGGTTTGCCGGCCGGTCAGCCCTCCGGCTGAAGGAGGTTCGCGCGCGGTTACGGCGGTACGCCGGCGAGTACGGGCTGGCGGAGTTCGAGTACACCGCCGAGCCGGATGGCCACGACCTCGAAGCCTGGGGGAAGGCCCGTGGCGACGCCATCGGGCTGACAGTGCCGGTCGCGGCCGACTGGCTCCCGACCGCGAAGCGAGGCGAGCCGAAGGTTTTCGCTCGTGGCGCCCGGGAGCAGCGAGCGACATCGTTTCGGGTGCCGAAACGTGACCTATAATGGACCTCGTACTCGTATTTGTGTTTCCGGTGTCGCGAAGGTGAGGACCGCCGATGCCCAGCATTTCCCCCGCGCCCGAGCCAGCGTTCGCCCTACCCCCCGATTCGCTCGGGGGGTGGCACTCCTTGGAACTGGCGCCAGGAACCGTGCTCGGCCAGTACCGCATCGACCATCCCATTGGGCGCGGCGGGATGGGCACCGTGTACGCGGCCCATGATCTGGACGGGGAGCGCCCGGTCGCGGTGAAGGTGCTGGGAAGCGCGCTCACCGACCTCACCTTGTTCGGCCGGTTCCAGCGCGAAGCCGCAACCGTTGCGAGACTGAAGCACCCGAACATCGTCGAGGTGTACCACATCGGTCAGACCCCGAGCACGTGCTACATCGCGATGCAACGGGTCCAGGGCACCACGCTCCGCGGGTGGCTCAACCAGCTCCCGCGGAGCGAACCGGTCGGGGCCGATTCCGAGGCCCGGTCGGACAGGTTCCGGCCGATCCTGTTCGCGCCGCCGGACGAGTCGCGGTTGCCCGTCCCGCGCTCGCCGGTGCTCACCGATCCCGAGTACCTGAGCCGGGCCGTGCGGGTGCTGCGCGACCTCATCGCGGCGGTCGCGTACGCGCACTCGGCCGGGGTCGCGCACCGCGACCTGAAGCCCGAAAACGTGATGGTCGAGCCGGGCGGGCGGGTGGTGGTGATCGACTTCGGCCTCGCTCGCTCGTTCGCGGACACCACGCTCACCACGCACAGCGGTCCGATCGGGACACCGATGTACATGGCCCCGGAGCAGCTCCGCGGGCGGCCCGCCGGTCCGGCCGCGGACGTGTACGCGCTCGGGCTGATCGGTTACGAGTTACTCTCCCTGACGCTCCCGTTCCGCGGGCGCACGATCGAAGCCCTTCTCAGCGAGGTGCTGCACAAGCCGATCCCGCCGCTGGTCGGGCGCAACCCGGCGGTCCCCGCGGACCTGGCGAACGTCATCCACCGCGCGACCGCGAAGAACCCGGACGAGCGGTACGCGAGCGCGGACGAGTTGCTCGCGGACCTCGACAAGTACCTCGCTGGCGCGCGGGTCACCGCGACCGGGTACCGGTACCGGTTCAATCCGATCGAGGTGTTCGAGGTGCGCCCACGGTGCGTGTCCGGTGCGGTATACGCGAACTTCGCGTTCGGCACGTTTTTCCTCATCGCAGTCGCGTTCCTGGCGCTCACCAAGCCCGTGAACCGCGAGGCAGCCATCTTCGCGGGCCTCGCGACCGTTCATCTGTTCGCGGGGCGGCAGATGTCCACCGGGCGCCGCTGGGCGCGGGTGGCCGGTTGGGCCGCCGTCTGTTTGGGAATCGGGCTGACAGTGAACACGTCGTTCGGTGAGCCAAATGCGTTCCTGTGGCCACTCGCCGCGCTGTTCCTGGGGATCGCCGCGACGAACGTCGTCGCGGTGGCTTCGCGCCACGGGCGGGCGTGGTTCCGCTTCGCCCGGGACAAGCGCCGCGCGTTCGAGGCCGAGCGGGCCGGAAACGATCGGTCCGACGGCGAATGAAGGTCGTTATCGCGTCACACGTTACAAGTCCCCCGTCCGCGGCCTGTCGGCGGCCGGATCGGGCGCTGTTCGGTGGTTCGCCCCACGCAGCTCGGAGTGATCTCCTTGCCACTCCGCTCGGGTCTCCTCTCGAACTCCGGAAAAAGCTGATCGGGCCGGCCGTTCTGATTCGAGAACTCCATCGGCCGCCCCAGCAGCCCGGTGCAGAGTTTCAGCTTGTTCCCACCGAGGCGTAAATCCCTCTGGTATTACTTCCGCTCCGGACACTCTTGAAATAGATCTGCTGAGACGTGGCTGGGTTCATTCCGTAGCAGAACTGCTCTCCGAATAGCGCCAGGTTGCCACTGAGCCCGCGGCTGTCTCCATTGAAGTTCAACTCCTTCCCGTTCTCGGCAGCCCACACACCCGAAAGTCGCTGGGGCTCCAGCCCGATGGGCCGCGCCCGGGTGAGGACGGCCAGCACCGGGGCAACAAGGGCGCTCATGATCCACCCGTGGTCGGAGGCGAAGCGACGGCCGCCCACCCGGATACCCCGACTAAGCCAAGGAGCCAACGCCCCTCGACAACGGACACGGCGCTAAACAATTAGCCGCTCATCTTGCTGATTCTGCGGGGCAGACGGTGCCACAGGCGTGATGAGCGCGGCACGGACGACAGAAGCAATTTCGGGGGGTAAGGCCGCGAGCAAAACTTCCAATGGTGGCAGTTTTGGGGGGTTCTCGCGATACATCTGCGGTCGAATGCCCTTCAACAAAAACATCAACAGCCCGTCGGAATACTTGGTAATTGCGAGCGGAACCAGTTTCGCGCCGGGTGTGGTCTCGGTGACAACTTCTCCCCCGTCGTTAACCCACGTTCCGCACAGCTTTCCCTGATAAATGACCGGTTCCCGAACACCAGTCCTTGCCCTTCGGATGGCTTCGCTTTCGAGCAGATCGGCGGCATCCTCAAGAGCTTCATCCCAATCCGCGGCGAATTCTGGATCACTGTTGCGAACCCGGTACGCTGTTGTTCGTCCGACACTCGCGGCCGCGCATGCATCGCGAACGACACCCGTCTCACGAAGTGCTGCCAGGAAGGCCGCGCGCCACGAGTTCGCAACTGCCCTTACGGGTGTTCCGTTGTGTTCCGCTGGCATGGTTCACTTACCTTCCCAACGGTTCCGAACACCCCAGCTCGATTTGTGGAACAGACTCCCGGCCGGACGAGATAGCAGCCACGGGAGACCGAATGTTCATCCTGGTTCCCCTTCCTGCCTCTCGCTCTCCCACGAGAGCCGATCATCGAGCGGAGCGGGTGTCGGCGGAGTAGATGCCGGCGGTGCGAGAAGTGCGGCGAGCGCGGCTCGCTGGTCGGGTGGAAGTGCCGCGAGTTCGGCGAGCAAGCGCGCGAGAGAGGAGGGAGCCGGTTCGGAGCGATTTACAGAACAATCGTGGGAACTTTCGGGACGGGTCGCAGGAACGGCTTGTTTTGTAGGCGTTTCGTCGGTGTGCCCGTTGGTTCGCAACGAAGAGGTTGGGAGTTCGACTCTCCTTCGCTCCACTCCGAAAAGCCTTACTGTTCAAACACGTCGGCCACGTTCTCCGGCTACGCTGGGGAGGGTGGCCGAAGTCACCTTACCCCAATCTGCGATCCTGATAGCTAATTCACTGCCCTTTCACCACTCCGCTGATCGCTTTTAAACAGCCGATGGGCGTTCCGAGAGTTGGGAGAAACCGTTCGGTCTCGATTCGACTCGCTCCGGCATCTAAAAATGGTATGACGTATAGCGAATTCGATTGACCGGATCGGAGGCGACGTTGTGTTTAAAGCTCTGTTGATCGGTTCCCTGAGCAGCATGAGGTGGGTGACGTGGCAATTGTTGTGTTCTGTCCCAGTTGCCAAGTGCGGCTGACGGTGGGTGACGACGATCGGGCCGGGTGTACTACCGAGGCGTTAGTGTGGCTCCTACTCGATTTCCCGGATCGCTTTTGTCGCCGCGTTTCGCAGAGGATCGCGTGGTGACAATTTGAGCTTTTTCAGAATGGGCAAAGCGGTTTTGGCATCCGCTCGGTACTTTTGAAGATGAATGATTAATTGGTGGATGTCGTCCTCTACCCAATAACCTTCGTCTACTCGATCCACGGCTTTCTGAAGTGACTTGACTAGCGATTCCACCTTTTCTGCGGGTGTTGCCTCAATCACTTCGAGTTGGATCAACCCAGCATACAAGTCGCTCCCGTTGTGCATGATGCCACCGACCGGCCCCACTCTCCTGTCCGATTTGGGATTCCCGATAACGGCAAAGACTGCGTTGGCAAATCGTTTATCTTTCGGTGCGATCTTGGCGACAACAGGGAACACGAAACCCGGCCCGTGTACTTCGCAGGATGAGAGGAGGAGAGGAATCGCAATCACCGCCTCGCCACGCAGTTCACCGAGCGATCGGATTGCGGCCACCTTGTTCATTCCCCGGAGAATGGTGAACACATGCGGATGAACTCTGGGGTTCACTTTTTCTAGCACTTCGGAGGCCCTGTCCCGCACTGCGGGCGTTGAGTCGGCCATCGCTTCAATAAGGGACTCGCCAACGGCGTTCGCCTCCACGCCGTAAGCCTCGATGAGTTTCAGAGCTTTGATCTTGGCTTCAACTGTCGGAGCTTTGAGTTCTTTGGCTAGGAGCTTGAGTTGATCTTCTCGTGTGGGGGCGGCAACGGGGGGCGGGGTTGCCACTGGCGGTCCAGCGGGAAAGGTGGAGGCGACTGCCCCTCTCGCATCAGGAGAAATCGAGGGGGGCGGCAGACTTCCGGGGATCGGGCCGGAATGTTCTCGGCCGGTCGCGGTGTCTCCTGATGCGGCCTGTTGTGAATCACTTCGGCCAGCCTGCGGGCGAAGCGTTTGCACCGCATAGGCACCAGTCCCGGCCAAGAGGGCGAAGCCGATCAGCACCGCAAAAGCCACGGGCCAATTCCGACCGCGAATTGAAGTGGCGGGCCGAGGTGCCGCGTTATTTTCCGTTGGACGTAGTGGACCAGTTCTCACGACAGCAACGGACGGGAGTTGTGAAGGTAACTGAGATGCTACCATGCTTACCGTCGGTTGCGGCACCGTCAGCGATTGCTCACATTTAGGACAAGCGGTTGCGTGACCTGCTTTCCGCTTCCCTACCCGCAACCGCGAACCGCAGAAAGGACAAGGGAACACAATCAATCTCGCTTCGGCCTTTTGCTCGCTGTGCTGCCGTGATGAAGTCGTTTCAGTTCGCCTCAATGCCATCGTAGCCGTTGGAACGAGAACCGCCGAGTTACAGCGAGGGCAAGCGAACGACTCACCCGCTCGCTCGTCACCAACCGTCAGCCTCGTATTGCATCGCGAGTTTGGGCAGTGGACGGTGATTGGCATCGGTGGGCTCCTGAAGCAGAACCGCTCGGGACAGAAGTCGACTCTCGTGGGCGAGGATACTTTAGCCGCACCCGTCCAGATGCACAACAGATTTTACGACAGAAGCCCTTGAGTTAATGTCGCCAACCGTTCACAATCGGGCAGCGTCCGCGAGTGGAATGGCGAAAGTCTCGTCAGAGTGAAGCCCAATGCCCATCGTTCTCCTACGTCCGAACTGCTCTATTACACGCTTCACTGAAACCGGCTTGAGACCCAGAGCAAACGCGATGCCAAATATCGGTTTTGTCAGGGCCGTTCAGCAGCTGAACGCGGTGATCGCAGGCGCCGATGACCCGGCCGCGGTGCGCACCGCAGCGGCCCGCATCGACTGGTGGCTGCGCCGCACGCCGCTGGACGGAGGTGAATCCCGGAATCCCGGGTTCCGGCTGTGGTACGAGGACGTGCTGGGCGTGTACTTCCGCATCGACGAGGCCCGCTTGCGGGTGGAGGTGCTATATGCCGGCCCGAGTCGGCGGCAGTGAACCTCTTCCTGCGACACCATGTGAATCGGACCCGCGGTGACGTTCCCCCCGCTCCCGGCTAGTGTGAGAAGGCACACCCACACTCACCACGGCAACACATGCTTTACGAAGGCGATTTCTCCTCACCGGCCGGGCGGTTCGTGCTGGTCGCGGCCCGGTTCAACGGGTTCATCGTCGATCAGCTCGCGGCCGGCGCCGCCGACGCCCTTCACCGCCACGGCGTCTCCGCCGACCGCATCGACACCGTGCGGGTGCCGGGCTCGTATGAAATTCCCCTCGTCGCACAGCAGCTCGGCAAGTCCGGGAAGTACGCCGCCGTCATCTGCTTGGGGTGCGTGATCCGCGGCGACACCGACCACTACGACCACGTCGCGGGGGCCACCACCAGCGGCATTGCACAGGCAGCGCTCACAAGCGGCGTCCCGGTGATTTTCGGTGTCTTAACGTGCGACACGCTGGAACAGGCGATTCACCGGGCCGGCGCAAAGGCCGGGAACAAGGGCTTCGAGGCTGCGGTGTGTGCGATCGAGATGGTGAACCTGATGAAGAAGCTCCCCGGCTAATGCCGGCTCCTCGGCGCGCTCAAGGTGCCATCGTGAAGGGCCGATGCCACCAGGACGCCGGTTGCTCCCGCTTCGCCGAGCCGGTCCACATCGTCCCAGGTGCGAACGCCGCCGCCGGCGATCAGATCGAGTTCGGGGAACTCGGCGCGGATCGCGCGGAGCAGTGGTTCGGTTCCGGAGCCGGTGCCGGTGCCGACGCGGGCCAGA
>DASWYH010001212.1:0-2720 GCA_036405095.1 Gemmata sp.
CTCCACCTGGAGCCGCCCGATCTGCTCGTCCAGTTCGGCCGCCTTGGTGCCGTCGGGCGGAGGCGTGTTGTTGCCCTGGGGGCCGAACACGGTCGCGGCTCCTTCGAGGAGCTGCTTCTTCCAGTGCGCCACGAGGCTGACGTGGATCTCGTAGTGCGCGGCGACCTGGCTGATGGTGCGGTCGCCCTCGATCGCGGCTAGGGCGACCTGCGCCTTGAAGGCCGGCGTGTGCGTTCGGTTCGTTTTGCCCATCTCACGGACCCTCCGGGGGGACCACCCGATAGCACTCTATCCGGTGGTCCAGTTTTCGGGGGCCACCATAAATGCCGCTGGCGTTGGCGTTAGGGTATGCGACCACGTCGCTCCGGGCGTAGGCATTAGACCTCATTCACGATAGCAGTTGGTTCGTAGGATGTCGGGACGAATCTGGCCCTGTTGGATGCCGCCGATGATCGCGTGCCTCGAGCACCTGCGCAAGTCCCCGGTCGTGTTCGGTCACCTGACCGGGTTGACCGCCGCCGTGTTCGACGAGTTGGCGGCCCACGTGGTCCCGGTCGTCGAAGCCGCGCACAAAAAGGCCCTCGACCGACCGGACCGGAAGCGGGCCGTCGGGGGCGGCGACGCCTTCGACCTGACCACCACCGACCAGGTCCTCATGACCGTCATCTGGCTCCGCCAGTACCCGACCAACGAGGTGTTGGGGTTCCTGTTCGGGGTGTCCGACTCGACCGCCAGTCGCGTCCGCACGCGGTGCTTGCCGGTATTGAAGCAAGCGGGGCAGGACACGATGCGGATGCCCGACCCGGGCGTGGCCCGGCGGAAGCGACTCCCGGCGTTGCTCGCGGACACGCCGGGTCTGGCGGTGGTGATCGACAGCTTCGAGCAGCGAGCCCAGCGGCCCAAGCGTCGTCAGCGTGCGTATTACTCGGGCAAGAAGAAGGCCCACACGCTCAAGAGCCCGGTGGCGGTGGACGAGGAGTCCGGGGCGATCGTGGACGTATCGGACTCGGTGCCGGGGCCGTGGGCCGACATCAAACGGCTCAAGAAGTCGCGGCTGATGAAACGCCTCCCGAAGGGCGTCGGCGGGATCGGTGACTTGGGTTACGTCGGGATCGGCGCGTTGCACCTGACGGGATCGGGTGCGGCGCCGCGTCGCAAGCCGCGCGGGAAGGACCGTCCACCGGCAGACCGGAAGCACAACCGAGCGTTCAGCCGACGCCGGATCGTGGTCGAACACGCGATCGGTCGGTTGCGCCGGTTCCGCGCGGTGGCGCACGTGAATCGGCACCGGCGACCGGGGCATGCGATGCGGGTTCGGGCCATCGCCGGATTGGTCAACCGGATGCTCAAACACCGAACCGCCTCCTGAAACGACACGGGGAAAGGGGCGGAACACCCAACCCGCTATCGTGAATGAGGTCTATTGCCCACCTGATCGAGCATCGCGAACAGGCCGAGGAACGGCATGATGTCCTTGGTGTGAGTATTCACAGTGCATGCCCGCGTACCCCGCCAGATGATCCACAGCGTGGACTGGATGAGAAAGTCCGAGGTGAACGACCTCCCCTCGCCGCCCTGTTCGAGGTGAACGTTCACAACGTCGGCTAGAGTCAGCTGCGCGAATGGCTTGTCGAAGTGCATGCCGCCTCCTCAGGTCTGTGCGTCGTGGTAGTGTACTTACCGAAGTTGTCCCTCTGACGACGTTGCGATCTCGGCGTTTGCGGGTCGATACCCCCCACATGATTCGCTGCCTTTGGTACTTTACACTTCATCGGCACATAAGGGCCAGATGCCACCCGACCGCGATTCCACACCGTGCCCCGTCTGTTGCCTCCACGCGTGGCTGTGCCTCTGCGCTCAAGCCCCGCGGATCGCAACCCGCACGTCGCTGCTCCTCGTCGTCCACGTCCACGACCTGGGCCGAACGAGCAACACGGCCCGCCTGCTCACCCTCGCAGTCCGCGACGCCGCACTCGTTGGCCACGGGGGGCGGGAGGGCACGGCCGACCTAACGTCTAACGTGCCTCCGGGCGCCACTCCAGTCGTACTGTTTCCCGGACGAGGAGCACGAGAACTGACGCCGGAACTGGTCGCATCCCTTCCTTCGCCCCTGGCGCTCGTCGTTCCGGACGGGAACTGGAGGCAGGCGGGCCGTATGGTGAAGCGACTCCCGCTTCTCGACGGCGCGGTGAAGGTCGCTCTCCCGAGCCGCGCCTTCGAGGGGGCTGCGCTTCGTCGTAACCGTCCGGGGCGCATGTCGACCTACGAGGCGGTGACCCAGGCACTCGGGGTGATCGAGGGGGAGGCGGTCGCTGGTCCGCTGCTCGACTTCTACCAGCGGGCCACCGACCGCATGCTGCTCGTCCGGGGAAAGCTCCGGATCGGCGACGTGTACGGGGGCGTCGCACCGGAGGGCGGGTAGCGGGGTGTTTGTCACCGTCGTTTGTCACCACAGGACGAAACTGGTGACAAGCCAGGTGACAAACAGGACGGTGACAAACGGGCAGGGAAGGGCGGTACAAAAAAGAACCGGCCGCAAACCCTTATTTTGCTTGGGTTTGCGGCCGGTTTGTTGAGTGCGCGTTACTGGACTTGAACCAGTGACCCCCACAATGTCAATGTGGTACTCTAGCCAACTGAGCTAAACGCGCGTGAACCAAATTTCGTAACCCGCGGCCGCTCGAATTCGAAACAGCCGCGCGTCTCTATATTCGATTCTA
>DASWYH010001213.1:0-1775 GCA_036405095.1 Gemmata sp.
CGGCTTCACCCACACACGGCGGGCCGTGTTCGAGGCCGTTCACGAGCGGTTCGCGCTCCCCATCTGCAACCTGCGGTTCAACGCGCCCCTCGTACCGTTCTTCGAGCCGATGGTGAGCCCCGATCCGGGCGGGCACTGGTCCCTGTCCGAGGACTATGCGTTCTGCGAGCGCGCCCGTCAGACCGGGTTCCAGGTCGTGGCCGATACCTCGATCCGGTTGTGGCACGTGGGCACGTACCGGTACGGGTGGGAGGACGCCGGGAGCACGAAGGAGCGGTTCGGCGATTACACGTTCCACGTGCCCGGCGGCACCGCGGGTACTCCGCTCCCGGCCCCGGTGCCCCCGCCGCCCCCCTCTGCGGGAGGGTTCACCCAGGACTGGTTCACGGACCACATCCCGCTCTGGGAGAAGGTGCTCGCCCCGCTCGTCGGGAAGCCGGTCCGGGCCTTGGAAGTGGGTGTGTTCGAGGGGCGCAGTACGGTGTGGCTGTTGGACCATGTGCTCACGGACCCGGGTGCGACCTTGACCTGGATCGACACGTTCGCGGGCGGGTCCGACCACACGGGGCTGGACCTGAGCGGGTTGGAGCAGCGGTTCCGGGCCAACACCGCGCGGTTCGGCGCGAAGCTCGGTGGCCACGTCGGGCGGAGCCAGGAGGTGCTACGCGGGATGGCCGGGGAGCCGTTCGACCTGATCTACATCGACGCCTCGCACGAGGCCGCGGACGTGCTGGCGGATGCGGTGCTCGCGTGGCCCCTGCTGAAGCCGGGCGGGTTGCTCGGGTTCGACGATTACGGGTGGCGCGGGCACCCGGACCCGGCGCGGTGCCCGGCATTGGGCATCGACGGGTTCCTGGGCGCGATGCGGGGGCGGTACGAGGAGCTGCACCGGGGGCACCAGGTGTGGGTGCGGCGGACCCGGTAGCCGCCCCGAACCAAATGGTGGGCGCCGGTGTCCGCCGATCGAACGGACATGCAGGTCCGAAAATTTCGCCCATCAGAGGTTGACACCGGCGCACCCGCGCGAGACCATGCCACCCTGTGATGGGCATGAGCCCAACTGCATTGGGGACGAAGGCTCGTCCCCACACCCCCTCAACGGTCGCCTCATGAGCACGCCCAACCCGCCCCGCAAGCCTTCCCTGGTCGAGCAACTGCGGGCGCTCCACGCCCGGCTGACCGGGACCGCGCGCCGGGAGCCGCCGCACCGGCGGGCGGTTCTGGCCCTGGAGGCCGTGGAGCCGCGGGAGGTGCCGGCCACCGTATCCGGGGTCGCGTGGTTCGACACGAACACCAATGGCGCCCTGGACCCGGGCGAGGGAGCCGCCGCGGGTGTCGGGGTGCTGCTCACGTCGATGGGCGGTTCGTCGATGGCCACCACCACCGACGGGACCGGGGCGTACTCGTTCGCCGGGCTCGGGTCCGGATCCTATTCGGTCGCGTTCGCGGCGCCCGTGGGGTATGCGGTGGGCACCCCCGCGGGCGGGTCCGCGTACATCTACGTGGGCACCGGCGACGTGTCCCTCGGAGCCGGGCTCGTCGGCTCCGGGAGCGGCAGCGGGAGCGGTTCGGGCAGCGGCACCGCATCGGGCAGCGGTTCCGGGAGCAGTTCGGGAAGCGGGAGCAGTTCCGGGAGCGGATCGAGCAGCGGGAGCGGTTCGGGCAGCGGCACCGGATCGAGCAGCGGTTCCGGGAGCGGGTCGAGTTCGGCGAGCGTCGGCGGGCTCGTGTGGTTCGACGCCAACCCGAATCTTGCCTTCGATGGCATCGAGGCC
>DASWYH010001214.1:0-5675 GCA_036405095.1 Gemmata sp.
GGCACCGTGGCCCGTCCGCTGTACAAGTATACGCCGGCTGCGGCGTCCATCATCCCGCTGCACCTCCCGAGGTTCCCCAACGGGAGCACGCTGTACGGCGACTGGCACGAGCCCCTCGGCCTGCCGTGGCCCGACCCGACCAACCCGATCGAGGTCGATGAGGATCGCGCGCTCGCAGCGTTGACGACTCAGGGGTATTTCCCCCCGCTCGAGCAGCTCCGCTGGCTGAAGTAGCAATGGTGCTGGGATGAAGCCCCGTCGGCAGGGCGACGGATTATCCGTCGCCCTGCCCACACCGGCATGATGGCCGCCGCCATCACCGGCGCTCCGATGTGATCCTTCGATACCGCGTACGGGCCGTCGTTCTACGCGGCCTCGCGGTGTGCTCTTGGTCCCGGCGGCCCGCCCGCGGGCGGGCCGCCGGCCGTCTGCGAGTCAATCGTGAGTGACAACAGCAAGAACAGCAACGACAGCGACAACATGCACACCATCCCGGCCTTGAGCGCCGAGGACCAGGGCCACCTCTCGAACCTCGAGAAGAAGCTCCAGTTGATCCGCGACCGCGTCGCCGCCGTGGTGAACGGCACCGCGACCGGGTTCTACCTGTACGGCCCCGGCGGGGTGTCGAAGTCGTACACCGTCACCCAGCACCTCGAGCGGATGCGGGCCGACTACGTCGTGTTCAACTCCCGCGCCACCGGCCGGGGGCTGTTCAACATCCTCCACGACCACCCCGACTCGGTCGTCGTGCTCGAGGACATGGAGCGGCTGTTCCGCGACACCGGCGCGCAGGGCGTGCTCCGGTCGGCGCTGTGGGGGCAGCAGGGCCGCGATCGCCCCGGCCGGCAGGAGCGGCGGGTGACGTGGACGAACCCGATGGAGTCGCTGTCGTTCGTCTTCACCGGCGGGATCATCGTCACCGCCAACCGCCCGCTGGACGACCGGCCGGAGTTGACGGCCGTCAAGACGCGGATCGCGCCCATGCTGTTCCAGCCGACCCAGGCTGAGGTCAAGGCGCTGATGCGGAAGGTGGCAGCCGGCGGGTACGTCCACGAGGGCTTCCCGGTCGAGCCGGTCGCCTGCTCCGAGGTGTGCGAGTTCGTGCTGGCCGAGTGCCGGGGCGTCGACCGGCCGCTGGACGTGCGTCTCCTGGTGAACGCGATCGGGGACTACCTTCAGGACACGGTGTTCCACTCCGGTTGCTCTTGGCGCGACCTGGTCGCGGCCCGCATTCGGGAGCGGCCGACGCACTTCCGCGACGAGGTGGTGATCGGCGGCCGCGAGGAGCGCCTGCAGCGGGAACTGAACGAGGCGGAGGTGATCTGCAAGGAGGCGAAGACCCGCGAGGACCGGCTGCGGCTGTGGCGGGAGCGGACGGGCAAGAGCCAGGCGTCCTTCTACCGGCGGCTGGCCGAACTCGGCGTCTCGCGCAACAACTCGGAGTGAGAAACTGAGAAACTGAGAAAGCGTCGGCTTCAGCGACCGAGAATCCCGACGGGGTGACACCAGGCGGGTCGCAGGGGATTTGACCTGCGACCCGCTTCCCCATCCGCCACCGCGAGGGCACGCTTCAGTTCGCCGACGAATGCGACCCCGCCCGTCTGCCTGTTCGCGGTCCAGTCCGGCAGTCGGAAGTTGCAGACCACGCGAAACTGAGATGGCCTTGCGTTGACAGACTCCGCACCCGTCGCGAGAATGCCCCTGAGGTTCATCACCTCGTTCTCCTACACCAACCCGAGCCCTCGTCACACGGGCTGCGGGTCAGATCCGACAGCCTTCGGGCACAGTTCCTCTACCTCGCGGTGTTACGACCGCTCATTCTCCCCGGCCGTCGCGCCGGGGGTCACTCACCGGGTCGCGCCCGGCAACCTGTTCCCCGCGTACGCCCCCGACCTCGGACGGGGCCTCCTTCTTCGCACCGGAGAAGTCATGGCCAAGTCCAAACGCAGCATCGACCGCCGCCGCAAACTCGTCGCGAAGAAGGAGCGCGACGAGCGCCGGCAGCAGAATCTGCTCCCGAGCTACGAGATCGACGTTGGCACCGCCCCGCCGTCGTTGGTGGACGCGGTCCGTACCGCCGTCCTCGCCGTCGAGCGGGACTGCAAGACCGTCCTCGGCAAACCCGTCCTGGAGTTCCTGCACCTCGGCCGTCGGTGCGGGTTCCCCGCCGCCGTAGCTCTGATCGACAAGTACGTCGATCACGCACCCGGCGGTCGCCAGTACCAGTACGAAGCCTACCTGGGGGTGGGACAGGCGATCTTCGACCGGATCCCGCGCCCGCTGGTCGAGGCCCACCTGCCGTACCACACCTTCGACGTGCTCTTCGGCGAACCGCAGCCGCACCAGATGAAGGTGCGGTTCCGCTCTCTCCTTCGTTCGGCGGGGTCCAACGGCAGCGTGTACCACTCGCGGCGCCGGCCGACCGTTCGGGTCGGCGGTCGCGACTTGGTCGTCGGGTTCTCGGACCACGCCGTCCGCAGGGTCTGCGATCGGGCGGCGTTCAACTGGCGGACGTACGCGGGGTCGGGGCACGCGTTCGCCTACCTCGACGACTGCGTCTACTTCGAGGACGTCAGCCCGCTGTTCGGGGAGCCGTGCTTCGCGGTCTATGGTCAGTGTGCGCCGGGTTTTGTCGGCGGCGCGCTGGCCGAGCGGGTTCTCGGCCGCCCCGTTGCGCCCCGTGATCACCTGTACTACCGGATCGGCTACTGCCCGTCCGTAATCGAGGGCGGCTTTCTCAAGGCGAAGACCTTGCTGTTGCCGGGCATGGATCGCACGCCCGAGGGTCGTGCGCTGGAGAATGCTCAACTCCCGCCCCTCTTGAAAGCCTCGCTCAGGGCGAGTCTGGAGTTGTTTTTCGCGCCGGGCCGGCTGTCAACCGACGTGCTCACCGTCCAGGGGTGGTTCCACCGCAACGGTGTGCCGCAGGTGGTCTCGATCGACCGACCGGTCTTCCAGTTCGAGTAACCACAGGCTGGTACAAGGTTGTTTGGCGTGGGAGTTGGCCAAGTAATTCGAGGTGGGCGTGTGACGGACCGCAAGCCCGCTTACAGCCCGAGGGTACACATTCGACCGGGTGGGCAGAGGGTGGGCAACGTTGCCCCTTTCACGCAACTGTGGTAGCATTGCTCCTGAAGCCCGATCCGTGACGCAAGGGCTTGTGACAACAGAGAATTCGACGCGGCAGCAATGTGACCTGAGCCCACCCAATGGGCTCAGAAAACTAGGTTCAAATCCTATCAGCCCGACTCTTTGACCCCCGCTGACCTGAGATGGCAGCGGGGGTTTTTCATTGACATTTTCTGCATTTCCGCCACTCCCGCCCTCCTCATTCTGAGCACCGTCGTTCTGGTCGGTGTGGTCACCAGATGACCCGAATTGCCCCCGGTTGTACCGAGTCGGTGCAACCGCTGGTGCAACGCTTTCAGCCGCCCTGCTTGAGGAGGGATTCGGGTTCAGTGGCAGCGACGGCAGCTTTTCCATCGCCCCACGCACGTCGAGCAACCGCGGGTCGGTGTACACACCCATCGTCAACTTGATGTCCGAGTGACGCATCGCGGCTTGTGCCGTTCGTGGGGCCGCGCCGGTGCGGCTCAGCAGTGTACCAAACGTTGTCCGCATCGCGTGAACGTCGACCGTGCGCCCGCGGTCCTCGCGCTTGGGGATACCCGCGGCTTTCAGGTCGTGATCCAGGATGCGCACCAGGCCGTCCGGCACGTCGAATAGCACGGTGTCACCCAACAGGCGATCCGGAATCGGTTCGCCGGCCGCATGAGCCGCGCTCTGAAGCAGTGCCAACTTCTCCGTCAACCACACCCGCAGGTCGTTTGCGAGGTCGTCCCGAATGGCAACCGCGTTTCCCTCACGGCTCTTCTCGTCCGCCGCGTCCAGTTGCAAAAACGCAGCCCCTTCGGTCAAATCCAGTTGCCCGATAGTGAGCGTGGCCAGCCGTTCTTCCGAAGACCGGTGAGTACCAGCGTCTTGTAGATCAGCGCACGTTCGCGGCCCGGGCCCTGAAGTTTCACAACCGTCTCGGGCTTCAGTTCAGCAATTGCTTCGCCCTTGCGGGCCCCTCGGCGCACCCTTTGGGTGTCGGTCAGCGGGCGGGCCGCCGCGACGACCAGCAGGCGCTTCAACTCCTCCTCGGTCAACGCGCGGCGCTGGCGCCGCGGATCGGCCTTCTGATCCGCCTTCGGAACGCGGTCGAGTTCGTGGGAGATGAGGCGTCCCGTCTGAACACACCAGTTCGCGAACGCAACGACCGACTCGCGGTAGTAATTGCGGCTCCGCGCGCTCATGTCTGCCGCGATCTGATTTGCGAGCCACTTCTCAATACCCCCACGGTTAAATGCCGCCGGAGTACCGAACGCACACTCCTTTGCGATCCGTCGAACGGCGCGCAGCACGTTCGCTCGATACACGTCGGACATCTCGGCGGCGACCAACGATTGCTCTTAGGCCGTAAGGTGTTCCTCCAGCGGCACTGCTGCCTGCTTGACCGCGTCCAGGGCCTTCTTGTCCAGCGTGCCCGTTTTGATCTGTTCGGCCTCGCGCTCCCACTTTTTCAACATCTGTTCCGCGGCTTGCTTGTCCTTGCACCCGGTCGGACGCACCGCCACCTGACCGTTCGCATCGCGGTACTTGGCAAAGAAGGTCGCCGACTCAGTCGCGATGCGGTCGTCGCCGCTTGCGCCCGTCGTCAGCGGCGCGGTGCGAAGTTTGCCCCGAACACGCCACCGGGCGACCCGCTCCCCGCCCTTCTCGACGACCTCGGCCCCGGCCGGAACCGCGCGCGTCGTTTGCTTCTTGAACACGGTACCCATCGATTACCCTTTCGGTTGCTCGCTCTTCGTCAGTTCCAATCCGAAATACGCCGCCAACGTGTCCGCCACGTCAAGGTGCAACGAGTTCTTTCCGCGAACGAAACGCGACAGGCTCGCGCGCTGGATTCCAGTCTCGTTCGCAATTCGTAAGAGCGGCAACCCGCTGTCCAAGATCGCTTGCCGCAGAGAGTCACTGATCGAGGTCTTTGTCATGTGTGTTAATTATCACACACGGCGCCACCTGTTTCAACGTCCGTTGTCTCCGCGGCGACCGGCTCGTCGGGTCGCCGCTTCTGGTCCCTTCTGGGATGGCGGAACAGGTGTTCCGGAGAATTCGGAACGCCCGTTCCGCCTGCAACCGGAACCGCGGTTCCGGTTACGCCCGTTCGCTCCGGGTTCACCCCGCGAACCCGGTAGGTCGTGGGACCGGCGCCGGCGCGCCCGCGGCGAACGACTTTCAACAGCCCGTCGTTGCACAACTCGTGGAGCGCGTTCCGGACAGCACGATCCGTAACCCCGGACCGCCGCGCGAGGTCGCTCTGCCCGGTGCGGGCCAACCCGTTTGGTTTGGTGTCCCGCCAGAGGACAAGCCAGACCTTGAGCGCGGTCGGCGTGAGCCGCTCCATCGTGTAATCGACGAACCCGTTGATCTCCCCGAATCGGTTCTGCGTGGCGCGTGCCGGCTTCGGCTTGGTGCCCGCGGGCGCCTCAACCGGCGGGAGCATCGCGGCCCCGAGCAGCACCTCCGCCGGGTCTTTTACGGTGCTCACCAGTCGCTCCCTTCGGAAGAGCCACCCTGCCGGCCCCACACGTCGCGCACGGCACCGGCGAGTTTTCCGCCTTCGGGTGCGT
>DASWYH010001215.1:0-4587 GCA_036405095.1 Gemmata sp.
CGCGCACGCGCGGGTCGTTCAGCATTTCGGCCGCGGCGCGCCCGTTCGGTGCCCCCGAACTGCCGCCACACGCGCCGCAGTCGTAGGCGGACTTGTGCGGGTTGTTGAAGCTGTTCGACCCGTGCCCGATCACGAACACGAGCCGCGCGAACCCGCCGGTCAGCCCGATGTCGCGGAGCAGCCGCTCCGCCTGGGCCGTCATCTCGGTGACGGTGAACCCCCGGTGCCCGGGTCGGTTCGCCGGGGCGCACTCCGGGGGGCGCTCGAGGTCGAGCTTCGTGCGCGCCTCACGCACGACGAACCGGCCCACTTGGCCGCGGAGCCGGGCCGTCAGCCGCGGGAGCAAGATCCGCAGCACGAGTGGAACGGACGCGAGCACCCCGACGGTCGCGGTGAGCAGCGCGCCGATGGCGAAGGTCCGCGTGCCGACGTGCGCCCGGTGCGACACGGACCCGAGCAGCCGCCGCGTCTGGGTGAGCCGCCGGTACCGGTCTTCTTCCTCGCTCGCGGGCCGCTCCTCGACCCAGTGGCCCGGGGTCAGCACGATCGGGCACAGGGGCACGAAGTGCGCGTCGCCCGCGCCCTTGTAGTACATCGGCACCGCGAAGAACCCGGCGGCGCCGAACGTCTCGCAGTCGGGCGCGACCTCTTCGAGGTGCCGCCGGAACGACTCCTCGCGCTCGTCCAGACAGGCAATCGTCTGGAACCGCGGGGCCTTCGGTTTCTGCGGGGCGTGGAGCGCGAGCGCGTCGAGGCACTGCTCGCGGAACCGGCGCTCGTAGGCGAGGTGGAACGTGCGCCGGCGCTCGACCGCCGGGAACCCGTCGATCTCCGCGAACAGCGCGCCCCACTCCTTCGGGGCGAGGGCCGTGAGTTCCCCGGGCGCCCAGCCGAGGAGCTGCGCGAGCTGGAACACCGGGAACGCCCGCTCCTCGTCGCTGCGCCGCGGGGCCGGGGGCGCGCTCGCGCGCAGGTGCTCGCGGAGCGCCGCCAGCGGGCCGGTGTAGCGGAGCCCCTCGCGGGCCGCGAACGGAACCGCGAACCGTTCGAGCAGCAGCCGCACCGCCACGAACTCGTTCAGGCTCCCGACCGGGACCGGGTGCGCGACGCGGTCGCCCCGGGTCTCGACCTGGTGGACCATCCCGGCCCACCCGCGGAGCGGGAGCAGCGTCGCGCCGATGAAGGCGTCCCACTCGTCCGGCGGCACCCCCAGCGCGGCCAGCGAGGCACACGCCGAAGTCACCGGGTCGGTGCCCTCGGCGAGCAGCCCCTTCGCTTCCGCCGCGAGGCCGCGCATCCACCGGTTCGGCGGCCCGGCCGCACGGGAATAAAGCGAGCAAAAGGCCGTGAAGTAGCCGAATTCGCTGCCCGGAAGCGGCCAGTGCGACACCCCCTGATCGAGGAACGCCGCGGTGAACCGGATCAGAACGTCGTGAACCCACGGGTCGGTGTCGTCCGCCCCGGCCCGGACGAGCAGGTCGCGGTGCCGGATCGCCGGCGACCCGGCGGGCGCCGGGTCGGGCGCACTCCGCGCCCCTTCGCGGCACACGGCCCACAGCGCTTCGAGCGCGAACGCTTCCCAGGTCGGTTCGGACCAGGCCTCAATGTCCGCGAGCCCGAACCGGTCGAACAGCCCGCGCACCCAATCGGGGTTCGCCCCGTTCCGGCCCCGCAGGTCGCGCATCACCCAGCGCCGCGCCTCAGACACGAGGCGCCCGCGGGACGCGGCCGACGCCTCCGGGCGCACCCGGCCCAGGGCATCGGTTTCGGCGATCAGCCACCGCAGCTCGTCGGCCGTGCCGGACGCGAGCGGATACTGTAGCATGGCGAGCCGCAGATCGAGGCGCGTCCCGTGCGGTTTCAGTGCCTCGTGCGCCCGGTCGCCCAAGTCGTCTGCCAGTACCTCGCGCAAGTCGGCGAACCGGATGCGGCCCCGCCCCAGCGCGGCCCGGAACCGGTCCTCGGTCAGGTAGGGCTCGCATCCGAACACCGCCGCCCCCTCGGCCACGGCGGTATCGAACGGCCGGTCCTCGAACGCGTGGAGCGTGTTGTGGTGGATGAAGACCGTGATCGGCCCTTGCGCGGGGAGCAGATGCGCGGCGTGCTTGATCGCGGCGCGGAACCGGTCGGCGGGCGCCTCGGGGTGCGTTTCGCGCGAGGGGTGGTCCAAGTGATGCGAGCCCTTCACGACCACGGGTACAATTGTGTTAATGAATTGTGGGGGACGGATTTGGCAAGTTGCGCAACTGGTGTGCCAACGTCGCCGGGGAGCGAATTCGCACGGGATTGCGGCGCTCCGCGCTGCCCGGAATTGATCTGGTTTACTGGCGAACGAAATGGCCTGGCGCGGGGCCGGAAGTTTTCGAAGTTGACCCTGATTCCGTCGCGCCACAGGACGACGGGAAGCCCGTGGGTGAGGCCCTCCGCGTGACCGTTACTGCTCCGGCTCGGGGGACCCGCAATCCGACCCAACCTATCCGCCCGCGTCTTGCAGCCCTGCTCCCGCGTACTCAGGCCCAACCGGCGAGCCTCGCCCATCCGCGCGCTGCCGTCACGATCGTCCGGTCCTTGAAAATCGCGCGCACCCCCCGCGCGTGACCGGCCCCTTAACGCTGGGAACTCCTGCCGCGGCCGGGCGAACGGTTTCCGGGTCTCCAGGTTCGCCACCCACCACGGGCGGCTGCCCCCTCGGTCGGGTTTTGGCTCCCACCAACAGACCGCACGGCAATTCCCGGCGGGCGGCCTCCGAGCCGTCCTGGAAGTTCTTCGTCACGTGGAGCCGGTCAATGGTAACGACCACGTCCTCGCCGGGCGCCTCCGCGAAGCCGCTCGACCTGTTCGTCACCACCTCTGCCGCCGCCAACAGGCCGCTCTCCTTGGCCCCTTGTCAGGTACGCCCGCGCCGTCCCTCCGCGCGGTTCTCTGCCACCTCTGGCGCCCGCGATCGTGATCGGCGGTCACCGCAACGAACTGCCGGTTTCGCTTTTGAATTTATATAAGACCGTGTCGGGGTGGCTATTTCTTGTCCTTCTTCTTCGGCTCTTCTTTCTTGGGATCGGTCTTCTTCGGGTCGGCTACATCGAGCGTGCCCACGAGCAGGTACGCGAAGTCCTTGCCGCCGACTTTCGTGGTGGCGCGGAACACGAGCGCGTTCGGCCCGACCGGTGCGGCGGGCTGAACGGTCAACCCGATTTCGCCCTTCGTTTGGCCCTTCGCGATCGGCTTCACCGCGGCCACCACCCCCGGCGGGGTGAACAGTGGGGCGAGCGCGATGTCGGCATCGGCACCCGTGCCGCGGGTCGCTTCGAGCAGGACCTTACCGGTTTTGCCCTTCTCAACTGCGGGCGGCTCGAAGGTCAATTTGATCGCGACCGGCGGCTTGTCGGTCACCCCGACAGCGCACTGGGTGAGCAACTCGACGGGCGGGTTCGGCATCCCGCCCAGGCCCGCTTTCACCGCGTCGGTAAGGGTGCCGTACCGCGTCACGGTGCCGCTCCCCACGGGCGCGGTCGCCTTCACCCGGAACGGGTGCGCGCCGGGCTTCGTTCCTTCCTTTACCAGCAGGGGCACGAACGCAATGGCCTGACCCGCGGCGAGGGTGGTTTTGCCGCTCAGGGCCGCGTCGCCGTCGATCGAGAGTTCCACCGGTCCCGCGAAGCCGTTCAAGCGCGTCACCGTGGCCATGACCGCGGTGCTCCCACCCGCGGGCGCGTCGGCACGATCCAGGGCCAGAGCAACGTTGAAATCCGGTTCCACCGGGACGACCGTCAGGAGGTACACCTCGTTCGGACCGTGAAGAAAGTTCTGGTGCTCGCACGCGACGACGTAATTCCCGTCCGCCGGGGGCGTGAACTCGAACCGATTGGTCGGCGCCGACGGGTTGTTTTTCGCGACCACGGCGCCCTTCGCGTCGAGCACCTGAACGAACACTTCCGCCGGTGAGTTCACTTCGAACGTGGACACCGATACCGCGAGCTTTTGCCCCTTCTTTGCGGTGACCGCGAAGTGATCGACATCTTTCGCCTTGTCGAAGCGCCCGGACGCGCCACCCGGCACCGGGAGCTTGTTCGCCTGGGCCGGGGTGTCGTTCGGCTCCTGCTCGGTGATTTGTGGGTACTCGGTCAGGAGGACCGGGACCGGCCAGCCCGCGTCTTTTCCGCCCGAGGGGACCGCGTAAACGGTGGCCACGTCCTTCGGCGCGGTGAGCTTGACGGGTGGGATCGTTTCCGGCCCGGCGAACCCGATCGTCGCATCTTTCCCGTGCTCGGCGGCCAGTGGGAAGGCGGTGGTGGCTCCGGGGAAATCACCGATCCGGAGCCGGTAGTAGAAGTCGCCGCCGCCGCGGTGTGTGGTGTCGCGCACCTCGACCAGCACCTCGCCCGCGTCCTTGAAGGTGTGCGCCAGCCGGCAGTCGCCCTGGAGCCCCGGCGTATCATCGGCGTAGAGATCGACGAGTTCGCGGCGGGTCTTCGCGTCGTGCAGCACGACGATCGGGTCGAGCGGCGAGCCGATCCGGCGGGCCAGCACCTCGAACGAGAGCTTCTGACCCGCGCTCACCTTCACCTTGTAGAACTCGGACGTTTCTGT
>DASWYH010001216.1:0-1674 GCA_036405095.1 Gemmata sp.
ACCGAAGAGTTCGTGGACTACGCGCACCCCAAACAGTGGGCCGTCGCGCGCGAGTACATCACCCGTTTCCGGCTGGAGAAGAAGGACCCGGCCGCAGCCGTGAGTGAGGTCGTGAAGCCCATCACCTTCTACCTGTCGAAAGAGATCCCGGAGAAGTGGCGCTCGTACATGAAACAGGGCGTCGAAGACTGGGCGCCCGCGTTCGAGAAGGCCGGGTTCAAGAACGCGATCGTGTGCAAGGACGTGCCCACGCGCGCCGAGGACCCCAACTTCGACCCCGAAGACGCCCGGTACTCGGTGATCCGGTGGGTGGCCGAGCCGGTGCAGAACGCGATGGGGCCGCACGTCCACGACCCGCGCTCCGGCGAGGTGATCTCCGCGCACGTCATCTTCTGGCACGACATCGTGAAGACCGCCCAGCAGTGGTACTTCGTGCAGTGCTCCGCGGTGGACCCGAAGGCCCGCAAGTTCCCGCTGCCGGACGAGACCACGGGCGCGATGATCCGCTACGTGTGCGCCCACGAGGTCGGGCACACGCTCGGGCTGCGGCACAACCACCGCGCCAGCCAGGCGTTCTCCGTGAGCCAGTTGCGCGACCCGAAGTTCTGCGCCGAACACGGGAGTGTCGCGTCGATCATGTCTTACGGCCGGTGCAACTACGTCGCGCAGCCCGAAGACAAGGTGGACCCGAAGAACCTGCTCCCCAAGATCGCCCCGTACGACTACTTCGCCATCGAGTGGGGCTACAAGCCCGTCCCGACCGCCAAGACCCCCGACGAGGAGCGCAAGACCCTCGACGAGTGGGCCGCGAAGCAGTTGGACAACCCGTTCCTGCGGTTCGGCGGTGAGGACGGCCCGTCCGCCGTGGACCCGACGGTCCTCACGGAGAACATCGGCAGCGACCCGGTCCAGGCGACCGCGCTCGGGCTGAAGAACCTCGACCGCGTGGCCGACCACCTGCTCGCGGCGACCACCGAAAAGGGGGAGGACTACACGCTGCTCGAAGAGGTGTACGGCGACCTGCTCAGCGTCCGGCTGGGCTGGTTCCTGGCGGTGGCGAAGCAGGTGGGGGGCGTGACCGAGAGCCGCACGCTCGGCGGGCGCGGGGGCGAGGCGTTCGTCCGCGTCTCCAAGGAGAAGCAAAAAGAGGCCGTGAAGTTCCTGCTCGATAACGCGTTCACCACGCCAACCAAGTTGCTCACCCCGGGGCTGGTGAACCAGTTCAAATTCACCGGGACCGGTTCGGACATCGCCACCCAGCAGCGCCTCCTCCTGCGCACCCTGCTGAGCCCGGCGCGGCTCGGGCGCCTCGCCGATGCGGAACTGCTCGCCCCGGAAAAGGCGTACCCGGCGACCGAACTGGTCGCCGACCTTCAAGCCGGGCTGTTCTCCGAACTGAAGACCGACGCCCCGCGCATCGATCCGCTCCGGCGGCAGCTCCAGCGCGGGTATCTCGACCTCCTCAAAGCCGAGTTCCAACCGTCTGCGGCTCCGACGGCCCCGGGAACGATGGTCCCGGCCGGCACGCGCCCTGCGAGCGAGCTGCGCGCGGTGGCCCGGCAGTCACTGGCGAATCTGGCGACGCAACTCGAAGCCGCAGAGGGCAAGACGAAAGACGCTTCGACGGTCGCGCACATCGCGGATCTGAGGAGCGAAATTGCGGCCCTGCTCGCG
>DASWYH010001217.1:0-3036 GCA_036405095.1 Gemmata sp.
GATCTTGGAGACCTCAACAAACGGTCCCGGGTTCGCCCCCAGCGGGGCCTTTACGTCCCACCCCGGTCGGGTGAGGTCGTTGAACTCGGACCCCGGCCCGCGGGTCGCGGAGTACAGGAGCAGCCGGTACTCGCGCTCGCCGGTGAGTTGGTTGATCTCACCCACGTCGATCGTGTTCCGCGACACGGCGCACGCCCCGGACGGGGCGAAGAAAATTGCGAACTTGTGCGCGCCGATCTGTTCGGTGCCCTCAACCTGGGTCGCGAAATCGGCGGTCAACGGGACCCGCGGGTTCTCGGCGACCGTGAACGTGAGTTCCAGAATGCCCCACTGCGGCGCCCACTTGTCTGCGCTCCCGGACGCCGCGGGCACCTTGTACGTGGCGTTCGGGTGCTCGCTGAACTTCTTGGTGTCCCATTCGAGCCGGTCGAACTCCGCACCGGACCCCACCAGCCCGACCCCGAAAGCGTTAAACACGCCGATCGGGAGCGAGGCCAGGGCGGTGCGCTGGAGGTACGCCTTCGTCACCTCGGGCGGGACTGCGGCCAGGCGGGCGCCGCTGCACGCCCCGCAACTGACCCCCTTGAGTTGCATCACCACCGGCCGCAGGTTCCGGTTCTCGAACCAGAACGCGGCCCGGCGCGGCGGCTCCGGGCTCGGCTCGTAGAACCCCTGGAACACGCGGTCTTGCAAATTGAACCGGTAGGGGTCTTCGACCTTTGCGGGGTCGCGCGAAGGGGCGAGGTTCGGGAGGTAGCGGTACTGCGGGTCCAGCGACGGCGGGTCCCAGGCCCGGATGCTGCTGAAGAACCGGAGCGGCGGCTCCCCGCCCGGCCCGGAGTTGCTCCCCGGCCCCTTTTCGGTGGAGTCGGGCGGTTTGGGGGTGTACATCGAGAACAGGGTGATACCGAAGATTACGCCCATGAGCGCGAGGAGCGGAACCGCGATCTTCAGCACCGATTTCACTCCGCCCCCCGATGGCGGCGAGGACTTGGACCCGCCGGGGGCGGGTTGCGGGTTGGCTCCCGATCTCATGTGCCTCGACTCCGAGTGAACTTCGCGTCGTCGAACATTCTACGCCCCTTCGCCGCGGAAGGTTCAAAGCGACTAGGGGCACGGGCGAGGAGAGCGTTCCCCGGGTCCGCGCGGCGCCACCCGGGGAACTCCTCCGCACTCATAGGAGTGACGCAATTGGGTGCGGCTCCGTAGTCCGCGCGCCGCTTTCGGCGCACAGGGCCGACACGACCACACCAACGGCGTAACTCCTAACTCCGTTATTTTTTCGGCTGCTCCAGCGCCTTGCCGTCCTTGTCGATCGAGCCGACCGCGACCAGCACGAACGTCTTCGGGTCGAGGTGCTTCTTGGCCATCGCCTGCACGTCGGCCGGGGTCACCGCGGCGACCTCTTTCCGGTAGCGCTCCAGGAAATCGAACCCGAGGCCGTAGCGCTCCGCGGCGAGCAACTCGCCCGCCACGCCCGAGAGGGTGGTGAACTTGAACGGCAGGCTGCCGAGCAGGTACTTCTTCGCGTCCTCGACCTCCTGGTCGGTCGGGGCCTCGTCGCGGAGCTTGTTCACCTCCTTGAAGAACCCGAACTTCACGTCCAGGAACTTGTTCGGGAACGTGCCCACGAAGCCCGTAAAGGCACCCGGTTGCTTCCCGGCGGTGTTGGTAATAGTCGCGTTCACGGTGTACGCGAGGCCGAGCCGGTCGCGCAGGTTCGAGGAGAGCCGGTCCGTGAACCCGGGACCGGTCCCGAGCACGTTGTCCATCACGAGCAGCTTGTAGTAATCGGGGTGGTCGCGGGTGACCCCGAGCCGCCCGATGAACACGTGAACCTGGGCCGCGCTCGCATCGGAAACGATTTGTTCGCCGCCCTTCGGCTCGGGCGGGGCTGCGACTTCGGGCTTCCCGAGGTCGGACTTCTTCCAGTCCTTCGTGAGGGCTTCGAGCTTCTTCGTCATCTCGTCGGCTTTGAAATCTCCGACCAGCACGACCGTGGCGAAGTTCGGAGCGAACGTCGCCTGGTGAAACGCTTTCACGTCGGCGGCGGTCAGCCTCTCCACGACCTCTTTCTTCCCGAGCGACGGGCGCCCGCTCGGGTGGTTCCCGTACACGCTCGCGTAAAAGAGCCGGCTGGCTTTTGTGCGCGGTTGCGTCTCGCTGTCCGCGATGGCCGAGAGCTGCTGCTCGCGCATACGTTCCAGCGCGTCTGCCGGGAAGCTGGGCGTCTGGATGCACTCGAACAGGAGCCCCAGCCCCAGGTCCGTATCGGGCGTGAGCACCTTCAGCGACCCGCCGCTGGAGGAGAGCGAGAGGCTGCCGCCGGTGTCCTCGATCAGGGCCGAGATGTCTTTCCCGTTGCGCTTCGCGGTGCCCTCTTCAAGAAGGTTGCCCATCAGGGTCGCGACGCCCAACTTGTCGAGTGGCTCGCGCAACCGCACGTCCGCGACTTCGAGCGCCGCAACGACCACGGGGAGCCGGTGGTTTTCGAGCAGGATCACCGTGAGCCCGTTGGGCAGCACCACCCGCTTCGCGGCGGTGAGCGAGAACCCGCCGGCCCCGGCGCCCTCGACTTTCGCGAACGCGCGCCCCGGCGACTTCAGCGGCCCACCGGCACCGCGCGGGCGGGGGGCCGCGCCCTGCTTCTCCGGCCCCTTCTTCTCTTCCGCTTTCGGAACGCTCCACACGATCGCGGACTGCTTGGGCACGAGGTACTGCTACGCGACCTTCTGGATGTCTTCTTTTGTGATCTTCTCGATGCGGCCGAGGTAGTCCTTGAAGAACTGGGCCACGTCCTCACCGCCCGGGTAGGTGCTGGTGCGGGCGACCGCGTCGCAGAGGCTGTGGACACTCTCGCGCGAGAAGATGAAGGACGCCAGGATCTTCCGCCGGGCGCGGTTCAGTTCGGCATCGGTGACCGGTTCGGTCGCGAGCTTCACCAGCTCCCCGAAGACGAGTTCTTCGGCCTTCTTGCGGTCCTTCCCTTGCAGCAGCTCGACGTTGACGGCGAACCAGCCGGGGTAGCGGCCCGCG
>DASWYH010001218.1:0-9407 GCA_036405095.1 Gemmata sp.
GTTCGGGTCCACCAGCACGCGCGCGTCTTGGGGCGTGTCCGCGGCGGGCATCAGCACCAGAAACGGTTGCTGCTTCGGCGGCTGCTTCCGGAGCGCGAATACGCTGCCGCCGCGAACCGCGAACGCGCCGTGGCTGGTCCGCTTCGCGGCCATGATGTGGGTCAACCGTTCGCGCAGTGGGGCGGCACCGGGGAGCTTGTCGAGTGCCGCCCGTGCGTGCGCGTTTTGCGCGTCGCTCCACTTCTGAACGGCCTTGTCGGTGCCGTCTTCGAGCCACCGGTAGGGGTCGGTGACGGGGGCACCGTGGTAGGTGTCGGTGACCGGTTTCTTCGGGCTGTCCGGCGGCGCGGCATTCAGCGCGCCGGCGAGCACCAGAAGTGCGAGAGCGGGCACGGAAAAGCGAGTCATCAGCGGGCCTCCGAGAGTGGCCCGCCCATTATCGCAGTTACCGGTCGTTTGGTCGAGCGCCCACCTTTTGCGCCACAGGGCCGTTGAGTTCTCGGTTGGGGGTTAAGACTTGTATCGTCAGCGGTTCACGTGCATTGAACCTGGGCCGGCCCGCGGACCGGAAGCGGACAGGGGCCGGCGAAGCGCTTCGCGCTGCCGCAGGCCCCGGGTGCCGTTGTTCGGTGGGCCGCCGAGATGGGGAGGCCGAGCGCCCCGTTCTCGCGACCACCGGGAGCCGGGGTATAATTCCTGTAGTGCGACCGGCGCGGCCGGCATATCCCTTCGATGGGCGCGGACTTACGCCTTGATTCTGGTTGACACCTTTTCAGTGACGTTTAAGCTCAAAGAAGAGTGAAAGGTGCGGTCCGCTGCGCGCCATGAACCTTAAAGCCCCCGATCACCACCGCTCCCGCCACGACGAGGAACTCATGGCCAAATCGAAAGAAGCGAGCACCCCGCTGATCTTCGCGCTGGTGTTCTTCGTGCTCACAACCATCGCGTTCGGGGTCATGTGGTACCTCTCGTACTCCGAGATGGAAACGCATGTGAACGCGAAGAAGAACGCGGAAAAGGACCTCGCGACCCTGCGAACCGCGAAGGACGAGGCCGAGCGCATGGTCCGCGTGTACCGCGTCTGGCTCGGCATCCCCAACGGCGCTCCCGAGGACGATATCAGCATCGTGAACACCGAGGCCAAGCCCAACGACAAGATCGCGGCTGAAGTGAAACGCCTGAACGAAGCGTTCGCGGCTAAACTGGGCACGAGCATCGAAAAGGAGCAAAAGGAGGCGAGCGCGTTCCTCAAAGATGAATTGCCCAAGATGACCGATGAAGCGCTGCGCGCGTACGTCAAAGCCGAGAAGAGCGGAGACAGCGTCGGGAAGCTGATCAACTTTTGGGGGCTCGATAAAAACGGCAAGGTCAACCCGGCACCGGTTGAGGGCCTCCTCGACCAGATCGCGAAGCTCCACGCTCGCGACGCGCTCTCGTCCGAGAGCGCCAACAAGTCGCTGAAAAATTACCAGGACCTGTCTGCGAAAATCGTCACCGACTCGAAGGCGCTCCAAACGGCCTCGGACGAGTTGAGAGCCGTGGTCAAGAACCTGCCGGTCCAGCTCCAGAAGCAGATCGAGGACCGGATCAAGCAGTTCGATGCGCGGACCGCGCAGTACCAACAGGCCGAGGCCCAGGCGGGCAAGGACGTCCAGGCCGCCAAGGACGCCCGCGAAGAGGCCGATCGCAACCTCCGCAAGGCCAACGCCACCATCGCCCAGCTCCAGCAGTACAACGACCGGCTCACGCTGGAAGCCAAGAAAGGCAAGAACGAAACGTTCAGCTTCGACGAACCGCAAGGCAAGATTTTGCGGAAGCTGGCGGACGGGGTCGTGGAAATCAACATCGGGTCCGCTGTGGGCGTGCGCCCGGGGCTGACGTTCACCGTTCTGCCCACCGACTTCCCGGAAAAGGGGCGCCAGTCGCGGATGCGGATGATTCGCACGCCCGACGGGAAGGGCGGCTACAGGTCGATCGAGACGTTCGTGCCCAAGGGCTCGATCGAGGTGTTCGAAGTGGTGAACGAGCGGCTCTCGCTGGCCCGTATCAACCCGGGGTCCGAGCTGGACCCGATCCGCGACGGGGTGGCGCAGGGCGACCTGCTGTACAACTCCGCGTGGCGCAAGGGCGTGGCCGATCACATTGCGCTGGTCGGCATCTTCGACGTGAACGGGGACGGGATCGACGACATCGAGAGCGTGGTCCGCGACCTGACCAAGATGGGCATCCCGGTGGACGCGTACTTCGACATGAAAAAGCGCGAGTGGGTCGGCCAGGTGACCGAGCGCACCCGGTACGTGGTTGAAGGGTACTTCCCGGTGAGCACGGCCACCGATCCGAACCGCGACGAAAAGACCAAGTTGCTCAACGCAATGAACAAGGCCATCAACGAGGGCAAACAGAAGGGCGTGAACAACATCAACTTCCGCGACTTCTTCGGGCGGATGGGGTACAAGTTCCGGCTCGACGTGACCGACGAAAAGATCAACCAGGCGACCGCGCCGTACCTGAGTAACGTGGGGATCGGCGCCCCGCTCACCCCGCCGGCGCCGTAAGTCGGGACCGGGGAGATCGGCCGCAAACGGAACCAAAACCGATTCGCGGCGCGTGCGTGCCGCGGACCTGCGAAGTGAAACTCGGCCCTTGTGAGAGCGCCTCCGCCCCACCCGCTTCTTCCGGGCGGTGTCAACGAAGGTTGGGAACCAGCGGGCGATCCCGTGTGGCACCGGCTCGGTGCGGTGCCACACGGGATTAGCTCATTCGACCACCTGAAACGGCCCCCCGCGGCCCCGGGTTGGGTCCGGGCTTCGGGGCGATGGGTACTCCTAGCCGGCCGGGCAGGCGAGTGTGGTGCCCCCTCGCCGCGCCGATTCCAGGCAGGTGTCGAGCACGAGCTGCGTCTTCAGCGCAATTCCCCCCCAACTCGGATCGGGCTTTCCGGACAGCACCAGCCCGCTGAACGCGCGGATCATGTTGGTCTCCTGAGCATCGGGGGCGCCGTCGCTGTACTCGGTCACCGCGAAGCGCTTCGGGTGGCTCTCCCAGTGGTAGCGCGTGCCCGCGACGTTGAACACCGGGCGGTCCGCAACGAACGCGGACTCGCACCCGTAGTAGGGCAGCACGAAATCGGGAACCGCGATGCTGCCCTTCGTTCCGCTGATGTGCGCCCACTGCTGCAACTCGGTGTTGAACGAGCAGTAGAAGGACGCCGATACGCTGCCGTTCCAGAACAGCTCCCCGGAGAACTCCAGCGGGACGCCCTGGTGCTCGGCGAGCAACCGGCCGCTCACCGTTGCGGGCATCTGGTACTTCATCACGAACAGCGCGAAGCGGATGTTGTACCACCCGAGGTCGCCCAGCGCGCCGAGCGGTTCGAGGGCGGTGCTGACGCGGATGTTGTTCTTCAGGAAGTCGTCCCCGGCCGCGAAACTGAACTGCGAGGCGATGCGCCGCAGTTGGCCCACGGTTTCGCCGTCGTCGATGACCGAGCGCAGCAGCGGGAGCCGCTTCCCGTGCATGAACATGACCCCGTCCATGAACTGCACGTTGTTGGCTTCGCACGCGTCGAGCATCGCGCGCAGCTCGCCGGCATCGGGGCCGCACGGCTTCTCGCACAGGACGTGCTTCCCGGCGCGGGCGGCCCTCACGACCCACTCGCGGCGCACGCCCGTGGGGAGCGGGATGTACACCGCGTCCACGTCGGGGCGCGCCAGCAGCTCCTCGTAACTCACAGCGGCCGGAGCGGTCGGGAACGGGCACTCGGTCTGGTTCGCGTCGAGCCACTCTTGCGCGCGCCCCGGGGCGCGGCTGGCCACGGCGGTGAGGGTCGCGTTTTCGGCGAGCCGGATCGCTTTCCAGTTCTTCCGGGCGATGTTGGCGGCGCCCAAGATCCCCCACCGGCAAATACTCGCGGCCATTCTCGAAGCTCCCGGTTACCATCGGCGAACGCGTCCTGTATATCGGGTTACGCGCGGCGCGCCACCGCGGCCACCGGGAACCCACACAAGGGCACGCGGTTCCCGGCGGCAGCGGCCCACGTTCGCCGCGCCGTCGGGTATCATGGCGGTTTTCGTTCGCACCCGGAGGGCTCCCATGCCGCGCCTCGCGCTCGCCGTTCTCGTGCTCGCCGCTCTGCCGTCACTCGGTGGGGCGCAGGACATCAAACTCCGGGTCGATGCGTCCGAGGTGGCGCGCAAGGTGATCCACGTGCGCGAAGCGGTCCCGGTGGCCCCGGGGCCGGTTGCCCTGCACTACCCGAAGTGGATCCCCGGGCGGCACCGGGCCGTCGGCCAGATCGCGAACGTGACCGAGTTCCGCGTCTCCGCGGGCGGCAAGGCGCTCGCGTGGAAGCGCGACGATGCCGACCCGTTCACCTTCACGTGTACCGTCCCCGGGGGGGTGAAAGAGATCGAGGTCGCGTTCGACCTGCTGCTCGCGGCGGGCGCGGAAGGGGGCGCGCAATTTATGACGGTTGCGTCGCCGAAGGTGCTGCTGGTGAACTGGAACGACGTGCTCGTGTACCCGAAGGGCGAGAAGGCGATGGCGGTGCCGGTCGCGGCGGCGCTCAAGCTCCCGGCGGGTTGGAAGTTCGGCACCGCGCTGCCCGTCGAACCAGAGGGGCACGAGGACACCTTTTTCAAACCGGTCCCGCTGGAAGCACTCATCGACTCGCCGCTGCTCGCGGGCGAGCACACCCGCGAGGTTCCGCTGGACGCCAAGCACCGGGTGTTCATCGCGTGCGACAGCTCAGACGGTCTCGAAGTGCCGGACGCGACCCTGGCCGCGTGGAAAAAGCTCCCGGGAGAGGCGGCGGCGCTGTTCGGCCCGGCGAAGCCGTACACGAACTACACGTTCTTGCTGGGGCTGAGCAACTATATCCCGCGGGCCGGCATCGAGCACCACCAATCGAGTGACAACCGGCTCGCCGAACTCGCGCTCGTGAAGGGCGCCGAGCGCAAGGCGTCGGCCACCCTGTTCCCGCACGAGTTCGTTCACAGTTGGAACGGCAAGTACCGGCGCCCGGCGGACATGATCGTGCCGGACTACCAGAAGCCGCAGCAGACGCGCCTGCTGTGGGTGTATGAGGGCCTGACCAACTACCTCGGGTGGCTCCTGGCGGTGCGGAGCGGACTGTACGCGCCCGAAGAGGGGCGAGACTATCTTGCGATGACGGCGGCCCGGATGTCGAACGTAAAGGCCCGCGGGTGGCGCCCGCTCGACGACACGGCCGCCGCCGCGAGCACGCTGTTCGACGCCACGGGCGCGTGGCGCTCGGCCCGGCGCTCGGTGGACTTCTACGACGAGGGCACGCTGCTCTGGCTCGAAGTGGACGTGTTGATCCGCACGCAAACGAACGGCGCGAAGTCGCTCGACGATTTCTGCAAAGTCTTCTTCGGCACCGGGGGCGGCAGGCCCGAGGTCAAGGGCTACGCCCTCGGTGACGTGCTGAAGGCGCTCAACGACGTGGCGCCGTTCGACTGGAAGGGTTACTTCGCCCGCCGCGTGGAGGTGACCGCCGAGGCGCCCCCGCTAGAAGGCATCACGGTGGGCGGCTGGAGGCTCACGTTTGCCGAGAAGCCCACCGACCTCTTCGCGACGATGGAGGGGCTGGCAAAGGGCGTGAACCTGTCGGATTCCGTGGGCTTCTCGGTCGGCGCAGACGGGTTGGTTGGGGACACGGTCCCCGGGTCACCGGCTGCCAAAGCCGGTTTGGCTCCGGGGATGAAGTTGATCGCCGTGAACGGCCGCCGGTTCTCTGCGGACGGGCTGAGAGCCGCTGTCAGCGCGACCAAGTCCGGTGGCAAACTCGAACTGCTCGCCGAGAGCGGGGACTTCTTCAAGACGCACCCGATCGACTACAAGGGCGGCGCCCGCTACCCGCGGCTGGAGCGCACCGAGGGCAAGCCGGATGTGCTCGCGGAACTGATGAAGCCGAAAACGAAGTGAACGAAACGCGCCTCGGCCGTAGCGAACCCGGCCCCGGTTGTGGGTGTCTCAACCCACAAGGAAGGGCAAGCCAACTGGTGACGGCACCCGCTTGGAAAGCGGACGAGGCGCAAGCCCTTGCAGGTTCGAGTCCTGTCCCTTCCGCTGCGCCCCGTTGGTGAAAGTGGAATATCGCATCCCGCTTCTAACGGGACGTTCCGGGTTCGATTCCTGGACGGGGTACTCGCATGGGTTGGGTCAATGACGCCCGGGACGGGTTGACCGAAGGGCGAACAGTGCGGGTCCGACCGACCGGCGGGTCAATGCGGGGCCGCATCGAGAGCGGGCAACTCGTGACCATCGCCCCGGTCGAGCCGGCCGCGGTTCGCGCCGACGATGTGGCGCTGGTGGCGTGGCGCGGCGGGTTCCTGCTGCACATCGTTAAAGAGGTGAAGGGCGATCAGTTGCTGATCGGAAACAACGTCGGCAAGATCAACGGCTGGGCGCCGCGCTCGGCCGTCCTCGGTAAGGTGGTCGCGGTGGAAGGTTGACACCGCGGTCACGCGGGCGGTGTGGCGGGAGCGGCGAACATGGTTGCGGGGTACAGGTAGGCCCCGTCGATGGGCACCGACCCGAGGACCGAGCCGCGGTGAAGCGTGGGTTGGTCGTCGTTGTGCCGCTCGTACCAGGCGAGCAGCCCTTTCGCGAGCGGGTTCGATGGCCCCAACAATTTGACCGCAAATTCATCGAGTGTCGCAAACAGATCTTTCGTTTCCTCATTCAGTTCGCGCTGAATCGGACCCACAACGGAATAAGCGGCGATCGGCCCCTTCTCCTCGACCAGCGGGCTGACGATGAACAGGTGCGATTGCTCGTCGCGATCCGTCCGCCGCGCCCACATCGCTCCCACAGGGGCAACCGATGTCGCCGCGAGTTTGGTGAGGAGACGCTGACCGCTTTCGACCAGTTCGCGCGTTACCAGTAGCCGCGGATCCATTGCAACACTCCGTTCGCCGGGTCGGTGATCGCTTGGTAGAGGTCTCGCGCTTGTGCCTCGGTCGGGCGCTCGTACCGGCTGCCCTCTTCCCACGCTTCACAACCCTCCCAGTACGTTTTGAAGCCCGGGTCCGCACCGACTCGTGCTTTCCAATCGCCTTCCAGTTCAGCCGTTTTCATCAACTTCGTGATGTCGTGCGTGTAGTACTCTCTCGTTTCGCGTGGCGGGAAGTCCTCGGCCTTCGTCAGTTTCGCGATGCACGCCTTCAGCGCGCACTCGACCGCGTAGCCCGCGAGGTAGTACGCCCCGGCCCACTTACCAGCAGCCAAAAGCACGCCGGCTTCGTCGATCCGCATTTCGGCCAGGTCTTGGAACTCGGCGCGGTTCACGGTGCCCCCTCATGATAACACGGCTCACAAAATCGAGCACCGTGAACCCGCACCGAACTCACTTCTTGAGTTCCTTCACGCGGATGTTGCGGTAGCGAACGAACTGCTTCGTGTAGTCGCCGCCCCCGTGGACCTGGAGCGCGATCCCGCCCTGGTCCGCGAGCCGCTTTTCGGTGTCCTGGTACTCCATGAACTTCACGCCCTTGATCCAGGTCGTGATCTTCGGCGGGTTGCCCTCAATGCGCGCCCGAAGTTCGTTCCACTCGCCCGGCTTCCAAAACGCTTTCCAGTCTTCGGCCTTTACCGGGCACGGGAACGGCTTGTAATCGGTCAACTTGATCTCGGTCACGTCCTTCGTGAAATCGAAGTTGCGCACGTGGGGCTTGCCGCCGATGCCCTCGCCGTAGATCCCCATCAGGTTGCCGCCCTTGTGGTAGTCGATCATCGCCTGGTAGCACTTACCGGTGTCCGTGCTGCGGAGGAACAGCCCGCTGTCCGGGCCGTCGTCGTTGTTCATCTCCAGCACCACCTCGAAGTCACCGTAAGCCTTTTCCGTGATGATGATCCCGCCGTTCCCGGGTTCGTCCTGGCTGCCGACGATGGCGCCCTTCTCGACGACCCACTTTCCACCGCTCTTGTTCTTGCTCTTGCCGCTGTGCCCCGTCTTGGCCGATACCTTCCACCCGTCGAGCGTCTTGCCGTCGAAGATCTTCACGAAGCCCGTGTCGTCGAACGACTCGGGCTTGGGCGGTTCCGCACGGGCCGCCGGGAACGGGCTCCCGAGCAGCGCGACGAGAGCGATCACGGAGAGGTGCTTCATCTTGGGTAGCTCCTGAATGTGAGCGGGCGAACCGGCCAGTATCCGCGCCCGTCGGGGGCTTGTCCAGCAAGCGCCCCACAGGAGCGCGGCAGGCGCGGTTTGTAACGCCCCTCGCGACCTCCGGCGGGGAAGGTGGAAACGCGGGGCCGCGTTCGTCGCAACTGGTGGGCCGGGCGAGCCATGAGGGGGCCACGGTTTACGGCCGCAGAACCGGACCCGTTCCGGGAACCGGCGGCGGGGGACAGAATCGTGTCCCGGCGCGCGTTCGGTGAGGACGGGCCGGGACCGGGTGCGGCCCTCCGAACGACGGAACCGATCGCCCCGGCGGCGGTTGCTGGAACTGTGTGAGGCGGTGTGCGGCGCGAGGCGGTGCGGGTTTAAATCGATGAGGCACAGGCGCCGCTATTAAATGGTTCGGGCGCCCGCCGACGCGCAAGGCCCTCATCGATCGTATCAACTAACACTCACCCGAAATCGCCCAGCGGCTCGGGCCGCGATCCGAACCCGGTCCGGAGGTGCAGGAGCGCCGCTCCGCGGCGTGAGCGCGGTCCGGTCACGTCTCCGGGGACGCCCGGGGGAAACCGCAGCGGGACCTCGGGTCCCGCACGGGCCGCGCACCGCTCGCGGCTCGCGGGGCTCGCTTCACTCCTTCTCGAAGAGCGCGGAGACGAACGCATCGGGGTCGAACGGCTCCATGTCGTCGATCTGCTCGCCCACGCCCACGAACTTCACCGGGAGCCCCAGTTTCTGTTTGATCGCGAACACGGAGCCGCCCTTCGCGGTGCCGTCGAGCTTCGACAGGATGATGCCGGTACACTTCACGGACTTCGAGAACTGTTCGGCCTGCGTGAGCGCGTTCTGGCCCGTGGTGGCGTCGAGGACCAGCAGCACCTCGTGCGGGGCGCCGGGGATCTGGCGGGTCACGATGCGGTGGATCTTCTCCAGCTCCTTCATCAGGTGCGTCTGCGTGTGGAGGCGCCCGGCGGTGTCCACGATGAGCACGTCGAAGCCGCGCGCTTTGGCCTTCTCGCAGGCGTCGTGCGCCACCGCCGACGGGTCCGCGTTCTGCCCCTGCTTCACGATCTCGCACCCGATCCGCCCGGCCCACACGGTGAGCTGCTCGACCGCCGCGGCGCGGAACGTGTCGCACGCGGCCAGCAGCACCTTTTTGCCCTCGCCCTGGAGCCGGTTGGCGAGCTTCGCGATCGAGGTCGTTTTCCCCGACCCGTTCACGCCCGCGATCATGATGACGGTCGGCCCGTCGGCCTGGAAGCTG
>DASWYH010001219.1:0-3434 GCA_036405095.1 Gemmata sp.
AGCCTCGCGGTCGGCGAGACCGAAGCGCACAACCTGTCCCGCATGACGTTCGTCGTCCACGGCGACGACAACGTCCTCGACCAGGTGCGGAAGCAGCTGGACAAGATCGTCACCGTCGTCCGCGTCGACGACATCAGCTCGGAGAACTTTGTCGAGCGCGACCTGATGCTCATCAAGGTGACGTGCCAGTCCCCACAGCGCCCGGAAGTGTTCCAACTGGCCGAGAGCTTCCGCGGGCGCGTGGTGGACATCCAGCACAACAACGTGCTGATCGAGATCAGCGGCACCGAGGGGAAGGTCGAGGCGTTCATCGAGCTGATGCGCCCTTACGGGATTCTCGAACTCGCCCGCACCGGGCGCATCGCGCTCGTCCGCGGCGAAGCGAAGCCGCCGGTGGCGGCCGAGGGGACTTGAGACCGGGGTGGGCCGGGAGCCGCCCCGTTGAATGGGCGCGGCACGGCTCCACACCCCTGAGCTTCAGAACTCGCGATTTCAGAACCTGGGACTCACACGAATGAGCACCGCACCCGAGACAATCGTTCTCCCGACCCGCCGGCTCGCCCCGGCAACCGTGGAACTGCTCCGCGCGCTGAAGCCGGGGGAGAAGATCAAGATCACGCAGGCGGTTCGCGTGGGTGCGAAGAAGTGGAGCGCGGAGGCGAGCGGCGAGTTCCGCGGCATCGCGTACCTGCAAACCGGCGTGACCACGGAGCGCGTGAAAGAAGACGACCTCGTGGTGCCGGTGGTGCGGTTCACCAAACCGAACGGCGAGCTGACCTCGATCAGCATCGACGAGAACACCAAGATCGAGCGCGCCTGAGCCGCGCTGATCGCCCGCCACGTTTTGGCGTTTGATTTCGCGGTGCGCGCAAGCCGTTTCGCCGGGGTGTTCGAGAAGTGGAAAGCGGGTGCAACGAGCACCAGAACCGCAGAACGAACCTGCTGCGTGATGCCCCCGTTCAGATCAGCGACCAGACGCGCAGAACGCGCACCTTTTTATCGTCCTCGATTACTGTATTCGATCCCGAGCGGCAGTTCGACGGCCGTATAAACGGCCGACGAGCCGCGCGACAAGCCGCGCCCGTGCGGGTCCGCGGCGATTTCCTGATCGAGTTGGTAGGTTGCGGCAGTGACCGCATTTCGATCCGTTGCGGCGACCCACACCGTTGCCAACTCTTGCTCGGCGTGCGGCGTCCAGGTGACCGTGTAATTGACGACTTGTACCTCTCGTGAATTCTCTTCCACACCTCCGAAAGCGGGGTGGCATCGGGTTGCTTCCGCGCTTCCTCGATTTCCTCGTCTGAGATCGGCGGCTTCACCCCCGGCGGCAACCCGCCGCGGGCCACCGCGACGGTTCGGACGCACTCACCGGACGGGGCGCGGAAGACGATTGGGCCTTCCGCGGCCGCCAATTTGGCGAGCAGTTCCGGATCGGTAACGACGATGGTTGCGGTGCCCACGGCCCGCTCTCCTTCGAGTGACGATACCGCGATTATATCAGAAGGTCGCGACAGTCCGCGATGGTGCCCGCCAGCGCGCTGGCGGCCACCGTTAGCGGGCTCGCCAGGAACACCTGGGCCTCCTTGTGCCCCATCCGGCCGGGGAAGTTCCGGTTGGTGGTGCTGATGCAACTGATCGGCGTGTTGAGCCGCCCGAACGTGTCCGATGGCCCGCCCAGGCACGCCGCGCAACTCGCCTCACCGATCTTGGCGCCGGCTGCCAGGAAGATCTCGCGCAGCGACTTCCCGCCGATCGTCTCCGTGTCCAGACCGCGGGCCACCTCGGTCGTCGCGGGCACCACGAACGTGTCGATCTTCACCGTCTTGCCGGCGAGCAGCCCGGCCGCGGCCTTGAAGTCGGTGAGTTTCCCGCCCGTGCAACTGCCGATGTACGCCCGGTCCAGCTTCGTGCCCTTTACCGTGGAGACGAACGCCTTGTTGTCCGGCGAGTGCGGCTTGGCGACCACCGGTTCCAGCTTCGATACGTCATACACCTTCTCGAAGCAGAACTTAGCCCCGGCGTCGGTCTTCACCACGTTGTAAGGCTTCTGGCCGGCGTTCCGCTTGTTCACGTAGTCGAGCGTCACCTGATCAGCGGCGATGATGCCGTTCTTCCCGCCGGCCTCAATGGCCATGTTGCACAGCGTCATGCGCTCTTCGATGTTGAGCGCGTAGACCCCGTCCCCGTCGAACTCCATCGCGCGGTAGGTGGCCCCGTCCACGCCGATGTCGCCGATGACCGCGAGGATCAGGTCTTTTGCCATCAGGTACGGCGGCAGGTTACCGTGGAACACGAACCGCATCGTCGGCGGCACCTTGAGCCACAACTTCCCGGTGCCGAGGACGAACCCCGCGTCGGTGTTCCCGATGCCGGTGGCGAACTCGCCGAACGCGCCGGCGGTGCAGGTGTGGCTGTCGGTGCCCAGGAGCACCTCGCCGGGCCGGGTGTGGCCCTCTTCGGGCAGCGCGATGTGGCACACGCCCTTATAGTTCTTGGTGCCGACGTCGTAGAAGTACTTGATGTCGTGCTCTTTGGCGAACTGGCGCAACACATCGACGTTGCGGTTCGCCATCGCGTCCTTGGTGAAGATGTAGTGGTCCGGGATGAGGACGAGTTTGTCCTTGTCCCACACCTTCGCGTTGGGCCCGAATTCTTTCTTGAAGACCCCGAACGTGCCCGGCCCGCACACGTCGTGCGTCATGAGCACATCGACGTTGGCCCACACGTTTTCGCCCGGGTTCACGTGGTTTTTCCCGCTGGCCCGGGCCAGGATCTTCTCGGTCATCGTCATCGCGGACATCGCGTCAGGCTCCGGAATTGGAAGAGGTCTCCCTTCATTGTAAGGGACCGAAACGAAACGGTGCGGGTCCGCGGACCCGCACCGCCTGCCGGAAAGTAGACCGGGTCATTTCTTGGCTGCCGATTCCAGCGCGAGGTGGATTTCGCCACCTTTTGCGGGCACTTCGGCCCGGAGTGGGGTGGTCTCCGCCTTGGTGTAAGCGGCCGGAATCTCTTGTTTTTTGCGGGTCGGCGCAGCGGGACCGATCGCAGGGGCCGCGTTCGGATCGTTCGCATCCTGAACCGGCAAATCAATGGGAAACATCGGCTCGACCACGACCACGCGGTACGTTCCCGGCGGGGCGCCAGCCTCGTCGCGTGTGGAACCGGGACGGGCCGCGAGCAACTTGTACTCGCCGCTCGCGTTCGTGGTCGCGCCGGCCCCCTGACCGGGCGTACCCGATTCCGGCAGGAACTGGAGGGTCTTGCCGGCAAGGGGTTTGCCGTCCAGCGTCACCCGACCGCTTACCGGAGCCAGCGGCGGGGCGCTCGGCGAGCACCCCGCCGCGAGAATCACCAACAGAGCGAAACCGGCCGTTCGTTCGTGTACCATCGTTAGGTGCTCCGCGCGGGTTACTGGATGACCAGGGTCTCGC
>DASWYH010001220.1:0-6044 GCA_036405095.1 Gemmata sp.
CGCCGGCGCCGTGCGGGCCGCGGCGCGGGTCGCGCGCGGGTGGGGGTGGGCGGTGCGCACCGCCCCGGCGGCGCGGCACCCCGCGCACGTCGGGATCGAGATCGTGACTGAGGGGCGGTCCGAGGCGACCGAGTTCAACCCGCACTGGCCGCTGAAGGTGAGCGCCGCGGACCTCGCGCTCCAAACGGTGAGGGAGCGGCTCGCCCGGCGCGACGAGATCAAGGTGCGGCGGCAACTGTTCCGCGGCCTCCAGAAGCTGTTCAAGCGCGCGAGCGCGTTCAAGGGCCCGGCGGGCGGCGGGTTCTGGCTCGCACCGCACTGGTGGTTCGTCGAGGGCGTGGGCCGCGAGGACGCCGACGCCGGGGGCGAAGAGGCGCCCCCCCTGGTCGGCCCGGCGTACAGCCGGGTGCTGCCCGCCCGCGCGCGCCAGCACGCCCACGCGGTGCTCCGGGCCACCCAGGTGGACATGATCTTCATCGAAGACGGGGTCACCTTCCGCAACCTGGAGCGCGCGCTCCGGGTGCTGACGGAACTCTACGACGTCCACGGCGGGAAGCGCCGGGCCGAGGAGATGCACTTCCGCGGGGTGCCGAAGGTGCGCGCGATGATCCACGAGTACGAGCCCGGGAACCCGTTCCGCTCGGACCTGTACCCCGAACCGAAGTTCGACGACCTGTCGCGGGTGCGGGTGCTGCACATCTTCCGCGACCGCGGCGCGAGCGAGGAGCTGACCGACCAGCCGTTCGATTTCTCGTGGACCCCGGCCCCCGCGCCCGTCGGCGCCGGGTGGTGACGCCAAGAGAACCCTGTTCGCTCGTCCGGGTGTGGGCTAAAGTAGGGCGTGCGCTCCCCGCTTTTTTCGTCCAACATTATGACCACACCTCACTCCGTTCCCGCCCCGAGCCGAGCCACGGAAATCGCCCGGCTCGAACTGGCCCGGCTCGCGCCGAACGAGCCCCTCGACGCGGTGTTCCGCCGCGCCTGCGAGCTGTGCGCAGGGGCGCTGGCGGTCGAGCGGGTGGGCGTGTGGCTGTTCATCGACGGGGGCGAGGCGCTCCGCTGTAGCAACCTGTTCGAGCGGTCGAAGAACGAGCACTCCGCCGGCACCCTGCTGCGGGTCGCGGACTTCCCCACGTACTTCACCTCGGTCTCCATCCGTAAGGCCGTGCCGGCCGAGGTCGCCGGGACCGAGCCGTGGACCGCGGAACTGGCCGCGCACTACCTGCGCCCGCTCGGCATCGGCTCGGTCCTCGACGCCGGCATCTTCGTGAACGGCGAGCTGGTCGGGGTGGTGTGCCACGAGCACGTCGGGGCGCCCCGCGAGTGGACCACGGAGGCGCGCGACTTCGCCGGCTCGGTCGCGGACCTGCTCGCGCTCCGCATCCAGTCGGCCGAGGTGCGCGAGCTGCGGGCCGCGTTCCTCACCCAGGAAGAGCGGACCGCGGGGCACGACAAGGCCGTGGCGCTCGAACAGCTCGCGGCCGGGGTGGCCCACGACTTCCGCAACCTGCTGTCCGTGGTCCTCGGGTACGGGAGCCTGCTGACGAGCCGCACCGACCTGCCCGCCGACGCGCGCGGTCAGGCCAAGGACATCGTCACCGCGGCCGAGCAGGGCACCGCGCTCGCGAAGGGGCTGATGGAGTTCGCGCACCCCAAGACCGCGCCGCCCGTGGTGCTCGACCTGGGGAACGTGACGAGCGAGTTCCTGCCGGTGCTCCGGGCGGCGGTCGGCGCCCGGTACAGGGTACAGTACGCGCAGCCCTGCGAGCTGGGGCAGGTGTTTGCCGAGAAGGGCCAGTTCACACGGCTGCTGCTGAACCTCGCCATCAACGCGAGCGAGGCGATGCCCAACGGCGGGCCGGTCGCGATCCGGCTCGCCCCGGTGAAGCTGACCGGGAACCCGAGCTACTCGGGCCGGTTCGTGTTGTTGGAGGTGACCGACACGGGCACCGGGATGGACGACGCGACGAAGAAGCGCATCTTCGAGCCGTTCTTCACCACCAAATCGAAGGGCACGGGGCTGGGGCTGGCGATCGTGCGCCAGATCGTGGACCGCGTGGGCGGGTTGATCCGCGTCGAGAGCGCGCCGGGGAAGGGGACCACGTTCCGGGTGTTCTTCCCGCGGGTCGGGGCGAGCACCGGCGGCACCGCGCTGTTCCCGATCTTGCCCCAGCAACCCGAACTCGGTACCGCGTGACCGCGCCCCGGGGCGGTCACCGCGGTCCGGAACCTGTTCCGTCACCGCAGCGAGTCGAGGATCTCCATCCGCATCGCGGACAGCGCCGGGACCAGCCCGCCGAGCCGCCCCATCACCAGCGTGAACAGCAGGCCCGTGGCGACGATGGTGAAGTCCACCTGCATCGTGAGGGTCACGCTCTTGCCCCCGCCCTGGCCGCCCGACAGGGTGCTCGCGGCCTCGAACCCGTCCGCCAGGTAGCCCAGGAAGCAGCCCAACAGCCCGCCCACGAACGCGATCGCCAGCGACTCGATCATGAACGAAATGAGGATCTGCCACCGCTTGAACCCGAGGATGCGCAGCACCCCCACTTCCTTGATGCGGGCCGCGATCGACGCGAACATCGTGTTCATCACCCCGAAGATCCCGCCGACGGCCATGATCACGGCCATCATCACGATCGCCGTGAGGAACTGCTCGTTCGTCTTCGTGAGTTCCTTGTAGTAGTCGGGCTCCGAGAACGCCTTCAACTTGGCCTGCTCGTACACCTCGTTGAGGTAGTACGCCATCGCCCGCGCCGAGGCGTCCGAGTCGTCCGCCATGCGGAGCACGAGCGTCGTGAACTTGTCGCCCTTCCCGGTCTTCTGGACCACCGGGTTCTCGACCCCGGTCCACACCTCGGACCCGTAGGTGGTGCCGCGGGTGCGCATGATCCCGATCACCTTCCACCAGCGGTCGCCGAGTTCGAACGTGTCCCCGGCGGCGAGCCGCGCCTTCCCGGCGTCCTCGCCCAGGGTGGCCGCGGCCCCCTCGCCGATGCAGCAGTGAAGGTATTCGAGCCCGTCGGGCGCCTTCGAGCCGGGCTCCACCCCGGCGCCCGAGAACCACTTGCCGCCGGGTTCGAGGTCGATGTTGTGAACGGCCGACGCAATACGCACGTCCTGGAACGCGCGCATCTGGATGAACCGGCGCTTCGGGGTCTCGCCGGGCTTCGCCGGGACCGCCTGGTTCATCACGATGTACGATTCGTAGCTCGCGAAGTAGACCGCGCCCGGGTAGTCCTTTGGTGCGTCTTCCGGGAGCCGCGTGAGCTTCCCATCGGGGCCGAACGTGCCCCGCGCAACGCTCACCCCTTGTTTGCCCCCGATGGGCCGCCCCTTTTCGTCGCCGGTCACGGTCACGCGCTCGGCGTTCTGCCCGTCGCCGCGGGCGAGGTTGCTGAACAACTCGTCCGTCGAGCCCTCGGACATGACCAGCACGTTCCCGGGAACGCCCGTGGTCTCGTTCAGCTTGTACATCCCGTTGACGAACGCGAGCAGCACGACCACGAGCGCGACGACCACCGTGAACGCGATCGCCGTGAGGGCCGTGTCGCGCTTGCGGACCCACAAATAGCGGAAGTTGTACGCGAGCGGCACCTTGCCGATGAGCAGCAGCAACAGCAGGTCGGTGCCGTACACGACGAGCAGCACGAACGGCCAGTGATCGACGAGCGTCGTCGGCAGCAGCTTCCACAGCGGGACCGCGAGGACCGGCGCGAGGTCCGGGTTGCGGATCAGCTTCAGCTTGGGGGACTTGGGCGTCCGCGCTTCGAGTTCGGCCTCGGACTCGGCGAGCTTCTCGCGGGCGTCGGACTTGTCGCGCGGGTTCAGGTTCGGGCGGTTCGCGGCCTGTTGGAGCGAGCGCACCCGCTGGAGCAGGTCGGGGCCGGCGAGCCACACCTTGCCCGGCGGCAGGTCGGCCGGCTGCGGGTCGTCCGGGACGAAGTCCGCGAACGAGTACCCGAACACCTTCTTCGCGAGCGTGCCCATCTGGCCGCCGGTGGGCAGCGGGAGCCGGGACACCACTTCGATCGCAAAGGCCGTCAGGGCGACCAGCACCACGAGTCCGGTGAACCCGGCGAACACCCGCCGGGCCGTCCGCGCGAGCCGCGACCGGGCCGGGCGGATCGAGTCCGTGAGGACGGCCTCGTTGGGGGCCACCGCGGGCAGCGCGATCAGCAGCGCCGAGAGCGGCAGCAGCGAGAACCCGATGACGAACAGCGTCCCGACGAGCCGGGCGATGGTGCGGAAGAAGAGGAGCAGCGCGAACGCCCAGGTGAACCGCGCGCCGCGGGCCAGGCTCAGGTTCTCGCGGGTCACCGCCGGGCGCGGCTCGGGCCGCTCGGGGGTCTCGGGTTCGTCGGCCATTGGTACGGGTTCCTCAACGTCTCTGCTGGCAAACGGCGTCCGCGGCGCTCGTGGGTTGCTCGGCGAACCCGGCCTCGTAGCCGGGCTCGCCTGGGGCGGGTTTACGCCACCCTTGCGAACACCTCGGCGACTTTCACGTTCTTGGCCGACAGCGCCGGGCCGATGCACCCCGCGAACGACACCGCCATGCCCAACAGCGGCCCATAGAGCAGCGCGTTCGCGGGCACGAAGAACGCCCCGAAGAACATGATCTGGAACTTCACGTTCCCGAGCAGCCCGTAAGCCATGAGGGCGCTCATCCCGCCGCCCAGGAACCCCACCAGGAGCGCCTCGCCCACCACGATCAACAGGACGTGCCGCGGGGCGAACCCGAGCACCTTGAGAACGGCCATCTCGGTGCGCCGTTCGCGCACCGAGATCGACAGCGCGTTCGCGACCACCAAACTCATGATGCCGATCATCGCCGGGACCAGGATGTACTTGATGCCCCAGAAGATGTCCTTGAACGCGCCGAGCCAGCTGCCGATCCCGCTCGACGCGGTCTCCAGCTTGATGGGCACCTTGTTAAACTTCGCCGGGTCGTTCACCTTCTGGCTCAGCACCTCGAACGCTTCCTTCGTGGGCAGCCGCACCCAGATGAGGTTGATGCACTTGTCCGCCATCGGGTGCAACTCGCCCTTCTTCGGGTTGTTCGGGTTGGTCGGGAACGTGTCGATCTGCTGGATCAGGTACTCCTTGTTCATGAACGACACGCCCTCGTACTTGCCCTCGGGCAGCGCGCCGATGATGACGAACTCGAAGAACAGGTTCGGGTAGTTCACCCCGTACAGCTTGACCGGGTCGCCCACCTTCAGGTTGAGCGCCTTGAGCCGGCTCTGGCTCATCACGATGGCGCGGTTGTTCGCCTTCATCGCCGCGCACGCCGCTTCGAGCTGGTCGCGCTCGTCGCCGGTGAGGTCGTCAAGCCCGTCCATCATGGTCATCACCTTGTCCGGCTCGAGCGCGAACAGGAACACCATGTTCTCCTTCCGCATGTTCACCTTGTCGGTGGTGCCGAGGATGAACGACCAGCTCATGATGTCCTTGTCGCCGCCCTTCGGGCGCATCTCCGGTGGCAACTCTTCGAGGCACACCCGCTTGAACTCCTCGTAGTACCCCGGCGGCATCTGGCTCGGGATGATCGTCTTGTGCGTGACGATGGCCTTGAAGTTCGCCTCCTTTTCGCTGGTCGCGTTCCCGATCATGTGCAGCACGGCGTAGATCAGGCACAGCACCAGCGTGAGCACGAACAGCGCGAGGTAGGTGAGCGAGGTGCGCAGCATGCTCCGGCGCAGCCCGCGGAACATCATCACGACCACTTTGAGCGGGAACGCGCCGGTTGCGGACGCGGCCGCGCCGGCGAGCTTGTCGCACACGAACAGGACGATGAAGAACGCCGGGAGCGTGACGGTGCCGAGCGCGATCCCCCCGGCGATCATCCCGACCAGTCCGGCGAACAGGTAGCCGGTGAGCTGGAACATGGACGTGTCGAACCCGCCGCCCATCTCCGTTGGCATGCCGAACATAGCGACTCCGATCAGACGGGGAGCTTCAGCCCTGACTCGTGCCGGCGCCCCGTTGGGGCCGGTGAAAATGCGCCGCGGGCGGGGTGCCGAACCCCAACGGGGTCACCGGGAGTA
>DASWYH010001221.1:0-10599 GCA_036405095.1 Gemmata sp.
GGACGTGCCGTTCTTCTGGTCGGAGATCGACCTGCGCGGGTATCGCGTCACGTCTCGCTATCTCGCGGAAACCAACCCGTTCGCCATCGGGTTCATGAACCTGCTCGTCGGCTACCACATCCGCAAGGGGTACGGATGGCAGGCGTGTAAGAAGGGCACCAAGAAAACGCCCTACGCCGCGGGCGACGGCACGGCAACCGATCCGCTCGTCGCGAAGGCGCAAGCGATCCTCGACCAGTTCCGCGACCGCACACAGTGGCCCATCCTGAGCCGCGAAGCGTTTTACCGCTGGCGCGTCGATGGTGAGGTGTTCCTGCGATCGGGCTGGAACCTGGAAGACGGCATCTGGGCGCGACTCGTCGAGCCGGAGCAGGTCGGCGCCCCGGACGGTAGCACCTCCGACCCGTGGAGCTACGGCATTGAGGTGTACGAGTACCCGGACGGGCGCGTCGATCCGTGCAAGATCCTCGCGTACCACGTCTGGGACCTCGAATCCGGCATGACCCGCGGCGAGTGGGTGGACTCCAAGTTCATCACCCACGCGAAAGCGAATGTCGTCCACAACGTGAAGCGGGGGCGCCCGGACTTCTTCCCCGTCATCGAGCTGTTCGACGGCGTGCGGAAGCTCTACACGAACATGCTCCTCACCGCGGTGGATCAAGCCGCGATCGCGTGGCTCGAACAGTTCCCCACCGCGACGCCCGATCAGGTGCGGCAGATCGTTCCGCAACAGGCCGTAGGCGGCGGGCAGACGGTCCCGGCCGATCAGTCCTGCGGCACGTGGGGCGCGCCCTGGTGGTTCCGGGGCGGGTACTACGGCGGCGGCAACAAGTTTCGGCCTGGGACCATTTACAGGACCGAAGGTAACCGCCAGATCAGCCCCATGCCCGCGGGCACCGCCGCCGCCGGCTTTATCGAGGTCGAAAAGCTCGCCATGCGCGCCGCGCGCATGCGCTGGAATTTCCCGGGTTCCGCATCCGGTGACGCCGAGGACACCACGTTCGCCGCGGCGATCCAGGCCGGCGGGCCGTTCCCCGTTGCCGTCGAGGGGTCGCAGCTCCACTGGGGCGCGTGCTTCGAGCGGCCGAGCGCCCTCCAGGTCCTCGACCGCGCGACCGAGGCCGGGCTGTTCACCCGCGCCGAACGGGCGCTGCTCGATGTCGAGGTCACCGAGCCGGCGGTGGTCACGCCCGAACCCGACAAGGACACCCAGCGCCGCCAGACCCTCAACGCCGCGAAGGTGCTCAGCGTCACATCGTGGCAGTTGCAGGAGGGCTTGGACCCGCAGCACGAAGCGGAGAACTTCAAGGCGGAGGCGCAACGCGAGCAGGCGCAGCAACCGCCGCCGAACGCGCCACCGGGCAACCCACCACCTGACGGCGCGGGCGGCGCGCTGGATGGGCTGCTCGAAGGCGTCACCGTTAGCGAAGGGTTCACCGGCGACATCACCGACTCGAAAGGGCGGAAGCGCCACTACGTAAACGGCAAGCAGGTCGCGAAGTCGGATGAGCCGTCCACAGACCCCACGGCGACGAGCGCAAGCGCACCCGCGCCGAAAACGGTCCGGGTCCGTGCCCCGAAGCACCCGCAGACCGCCGCGGCTCAAAAGGTGGTGTCGGTCGCGCACCGCCGCCGAGTCATCGCGGCTCTGAAAAGCGAAGCGGAACTGAGCACCGCGATCCAGGGGCACAACCTGCCGGACAGCGAACCGGCCGATGTCGTTCACATCCTCGACCCGGAAGGCAAGCCAGTAACCGACCCGGAACACGTCCGTAAGACACTTCGCCAGCGCGCCCAGGCCGTCGAAGCGCTCCGCTCGGGTGCGTACCCCGGCACCGGCGCACCGCTCACCGCCGAGGCCCGCGCCGGGTTCGAGAAAGTGATGGCTCAGCCCGCGCACTTCTTTGAGGTGAAGACGTTGCTCACGTCACCGCGGGATGTGGTGCGGATGTCGAAGAAGGCGATGGCGCGCAAGGAGCGATGGGTCGCCAAGTACGGCATCACCTTCCACACAGTTGCGATCGATCAGCGGCAGGGCTCAAAGCACAGCGGCCACCGGGTGTACGTCATCCCCAATGCCTTTTCGGGCACCGTGCGCCTCGACCAGATGCAGAAGGCCCCCGACATGGCCGCGGTACTGAAGGCGGTGCAGTCGTGAGCTACTTCAGCGCGTACGTGATGACCGAAGGTGAGCCGCAGGACGGTCCCGACATCGCCAGCAACAGCGGGTGGGCATCGTGGTCCGAGTGGGTACTGAGCCAAGCCGACCAGTACCCCGAAGCCGCCCACCTCGCGCAAGAGGGCTGGCTCGACGGCGCCGAAGATCTGGCCGGGCTGGAACACGACCTCGAACAGCTCGTCCACGACGCGACTACGAACCCGAACCTCACCGGGGTAACGGCGCAGGTGCTGGCCGCGCTCCGATCCCGGCCCGAAGGTGCGCTCGGGCTGATCGTGACCGATGGCGAGGGCGGAGAGGGCGACGAGGATGCGCTCGACGAGCACATCGGCCTCACCGAGGACGGCGAAACGTGGTTCAGCGAAGAACTGTACCAGCAACTGCTCGCGACGGGAGCAATCAGCGAAGCTCTCGACAAGTCGAACAAGAAGCTCATCGACGTGCCCGCCAAGGGCGGCGGGACGGTCAAGCGCTGGGTGCGCGTCGGCGCCAAACCGAACGCCCCAACGCCGAAACCGGGCAAAGATCCCAACGCGCACGGCGTCATAACCGCAGTTATGGCGGATCCGTCGAGCGTGGATGCGAAGGATTTAAAGGATATCGGCGATATCCTGATGCGGCTCTCAAAAGAGCAGATCCGCGAGCACATCATCAAGGCCGGGCTCAATGTCACCGGTCCGAAGCAGCAGCTCGCCGATCGGCTGCTCGGGCACCTCACGCCCCAGGTGCCCCCCGAGCCGATTACCGGGACCGCGGGCGGAAAGCCGTCGCGCCACGTTGACGCCAACGGTCAACCGTCGGCACATTATCGGCAGGAGAACCCGCACGCCAACGCACAGTCGCTGGGTGACCCGGACTGCACCGGGAACCCGAACCCGAAGCTTCCAGACCATACACGGCCCTCGTGTCCCGACGTGGCAATCGCGAAATTTGTCAACAACTACACGTGGGGGTACGACGCGCCAATGAACGCGGCCCTGCGTAACACCGGTTTGCCCCCGCCGGGCGATTACGGCGGGAACAATTATGGGAAGCCAGCCAAGAGCGGCCCCGCAATGTTCGCCGCCATTCGGGGGCAGTTCGCCAAGGCCCGCGCCTTCGGCCCGCCCCCGATTACCGTAGGGCGGGGTATTACGGTCTCTGGTCAGAAAGCTGGAGAGATGCTTGCCGAGGCGCAAGCGGCGCTGGCCAGCGGCGGCACCGTGCGGCTCGGCGGGTTCGTCAGCACATCAACCGGAAACGCATTTCCGGGGAATGTCAAGTACACGATCGAAGCGATCCACGGGCTCGACGTTCGGGCCTACTCGCACTTCCCGAACGAATCCGAGCTGTTGCTGAACCACGGTTGCGAGTATAAAGTCTTGAAGGCCGAACGTATCGGATCGACCGTACACCTGCACTTCCAGCAAGTCACAACCGGGGTTTGATATGCCCGAAAAAGCAGAAGAGCCGGTAACTTGCCGGTGGAACAATCCCGAGGAAGACGACTCGTTCGCCGAAGCGACGCTGACGGGACTTAGGAACGTCAAGCCGGCTGAGCCGTTCACGGGCGAGGAAAAGACCATACTCCGCGACCTGATGCTCAGGGCCGCCGAGACCAGAAACGCCGAAGCGATGGAGAAACTAAAGGGATTCACCGGCAATCCGCTCGGGTTCCGCGAGTTCCTCCGCACCGTTCCCGCCGAGTAGCCGCACACCTCCCCTTCACCCTCTCACGGCCCCGGCAATCCGCCGGGGCCGTGCTCATTTCTGCCCCGTGCCATCGGCCGGGTATGGCGAGCCATAAGCCCCAATCGAAGCGCTTGACGGAGCGGGTGAACAACCCCCTCGCCGGCGCCCGCGTGGACCGCGAGGCGGGCGTGATCCGCGACGTGGTCCTGTGCGGCTTCGAGTCCGCGAACGGGCGCGACTACCCCGCGAACGTGCTGCGCGAGGCCGTCAAGAAGTACGAGGGGCGGCCGGTCAACTACGACCACGCCCGCGAGGGCACGGTCGCGCGCCGGGGCGGCTGGGTCGCGAACGTGCGGGCCGGAGCGGACGGGCGCCCGCGGGGCGACATCCACCTGCTCAAGAGCCACCCGTACTACGCTCCCGTGATGGAGGCCGCCGAGCGCCGGCCCGACCTGTTCGGCATGTCGCACGTCGCCATGTGCCGCACCAGCTCGAAGGGCGGGCGCGAGGCAGTCGAGGCCATTGAGCGCGTCGAGAGCATCGACATCGTGGCCGACCCGGCGACCAACCCGGGCGGCTTCTTCGAGGACAAGACCGTGGCGTTCACCCGCAAGCAACTGGTCGAGTGGCTCGCCAAGCACCCGAAGGCCACCACCGAGACCATCCTGAAGGTCAAGCGGCTCGGCGAGATGGACGACATGGGCGGCATGGACGCGCCCGCGATGGACGCGCCGCCCGGGGCCGACGCCGACCCCGACGACGCCGTCATGGCCGCCTTCAAGGCCGCGATCTCTGACGTGGTTGACAAAGCCATGTCCGGGGAAATGGACCCGAAAGAGGCGCTGTCGAAGATCAAGAAGTTGCTCGCCAGCCACGGCGAGCTGAACAACGACGGCACCCCGGACACGGACGGCAACCCGGACACCGGGGGCGGCAAGGACGGGGACGACGCGACCCCCGAGGGGAAGCGGTCGAAGGGCGGCGCGATCCTGGAGGCCCTCGACGTGTGCGAGGCCGCGGGCGTCACCCTGAGCCGCACCGACCTGGAAATCGTCGCCGCGACCCCGAAGGACCGGCGCAAGACCGTGGCGGAGCGGCTGAGCAAAGCCGCCGACGGCACCAGCGGCCAGCGCCCCACCGGCACGAGCCGCCGGCCCGGTGCGGGCTCCGCGGGTCACACCGCGGTGAAGACCGAAGGCAAGAGCGGCACCACCGCCCCGGCGAAGATCCCCAAGTTCGACGACGTTTGAGCGCCTGGTGCCCGGACTGCGGGCTGTGGCACGATCCCTTTTCCGACTGCGTTTTGCGAGGGCCAGGCGATGGGCGTTTTCGGCATGATGCGGCAGACGGGCAAAGGCCCCTACCGGCACCAAACGGCGCTGTGGAAGGGCGCGTTGGCCGTGGCGCTGGGCGACCTCGTGTACAAGGACGGCAGCGACCATTACGACAAGTCGGCCGCGTCCTACCCGTGGGACACGAACCTCGCGACCACGCAGGCATCCTTCAAGGACGTGTTCCGGGGCGTGTCCACCGTGCGCCGGACGACGCTCCAAACCGCCGACGGCACCGACGCAACCGACGGCCCGATCCTCGCATCGGGCGAGTTCACCTTCCCGTGCGACGCGCTCGGGGCCGCCGCATACGTGGCTTACAACTCGTATGTCACGATCGCCAAGGCCAGCGGCAACGCCCTTGATCCGGCGAAGGTCGTGCTCACCACCGACATCACGATCGCCATCGGCAAGCTCACCCGGGACGCCGCGCTCGGCGCCACCGAGCTGACGTTCGAGCTGCTCCCGGCCACCGGCCCGCAGGGCGCCGCCCCGGCCAACGCCTGACCCGACCACCGCACCGCCAACACCGCACCCGCCGAACAACGCGCCGGAGCTGACCAATGCCTGCCGTGAACCTGACCGAGATGCGCACCCGTTACGCCCGCTTCCAGGAGGGCGGCGGCACCCCCGCGCAGTTCTTCGGCGTCATCATGCACGAGGTCGGCATGTGCGACGAGAACGGGCAGCGATACCTCCGGCGCGACTCGGGCGCGCAGAAGGTGCTCGAAGGGTACTCCGCCAACGTGCCCACGATCGCCGAGAAGCCCCGCCGGCAGCCGGAAGACTTCCGCTGGGACGTGCTCGCCGAGGCCATGATCGGCCCGGACTGGAAGCTCCACATCGGGCTCCAACGCGAGTCGGGCTCGAACATCGTCACCGACTTCGAGCAGCGGTTCGGCCGGCTGCGGATGTTCAGCGAAGAGGCCACCGCGGCATCCACCGGCGGGCCGTCGGTGTGGGCCAACGTTGCCGCGTGGTCCGCGACCGTCGGCGGGCTGATGCAGGTGAAGTTCCTCCAGGGCTATAACAGCGCCGCTTATGACATGGCGGACATGTATCCCATCGGCCCCCCGCCCGTGTTCTGGCAGGGCGGCGAGCGGTTCGTGGACATCATCGGCCCGTACAAGCCGGCCCCCGAGGTCGGCCCCGGGATCGAGTACCCCGACCAGTCGATGAGCGCGCTGTGGGTCGAACCCGGACCGATGAAGAAGTACGCCGGCAAGATCAGCATGGCGAAGGAAACGGCCGCGATTGACATCAGCGGCGGGCAGATGCTCGCCAAGATGAAAACCGCTGGCGACTCGCTGAAGTACCGCGAGAACGAGCTGGCGTTGGACATCACGACCGGGCAGACGAACAACTTCCGGCTCGGGATGCTCACCGACACGGCGGCGACCGCGTACCAGACCTACGGGTTCACCATCACCAGCCCGCAGGGCATTTCGCGGACCGTTCCGAACGACATCGTGAACCCGTTCAACGACCCGGGCGCGATGCAAATCAGCGACGAGCAGCTCGCGAACCTGTACCACCCGGTGACCGATCAGCCGATGGAAGTCGAGCTGCCCGTCGCGCTGTTCCCCACCCCGCTCGCGAGGTGGGCCGGGGCCATCAACGACATCGACGAGTGGACCGTCGCCACCCAGAGCGCGGCGGGGCCGGCGCAGGCGGCACCCGGCACGTTCCCGAACAGCTTCGGGAAGACCCGCAACCCGTGGAAGGGGCTCGTTGCCGCGAAGGTGTCCCGCCGGCTCCACGACCGGCACATCCGCGCGACGGCCAACGCCGACCCGAACATGAGCGCCGGGCTCGGGCTCACCGGCGCCGCGGTCTACCGCTGGTATCGACTCAACCCGGCGCAGTTCGCCTGCAAGCGGCAGATGTGGCCGGCCACCACGATCGACATCAGCCCCGCGGATTGGGTCATGGCGGTGCAAGGGCTCGTCGCCGCCCAGGCGTTCGACATCGCCGTCATGATGCAAGTGCTGAACCCGTGGGCGATTCAACGAAATAGGTCAAGTTAGAATCTTATTATCTCGGTTCCGAGCCGCGTGATGCGCGCCATCGTCAAGAGCACCGGCTCGGGTCGGCCGATGACCCCCGCGAGCGGGTGGTGTACTTACCTGATGCGAGTTGATCGGCGGAGCCGGCTCCGGGCTCGCCCCGCGAGCGGCTACCCGGCTTCCATTTGGAAGCCGCCGCGCAGGTGACAAGTATTGAGGGGCCGGGGCGATGCAACAGCGGTACACACGCGCGAAAGGTTACACGGTGTCGCCGGGCGACACCAACGCGCACACCTTCCCCGATGAGACGGGCGGGGTGGTGTACCTGAGCACCCCGAGCGGCAACTCCGGCACGGTCACGATCCGCGAGCCGGGCGGGACCGGCGGGCTGGTACTCGGCCCCGGGGTCGGGGTCACGATTCCGGTCGTGGTACTCGGACCGATCCTGAAACTGTCGGCCCTTGAGTACAAGTTCTCGAACGGGGCCGACGTGCTCAATTACCTCGTAATCGGGTGAAACGATTATGGCGAAGGCCAACAAGCCGCCGGCGACCGCCGAAGGCGCCGAGGGCAACGATCCGGGCGCCGACGCGGTCCTCGACCAACTCCGCGCCGACCTGGCCGCCGCGAAGGCCGAGGCCGAGCAGCTCCGCGCTGAGCGGGATAAGGCCGTTGCGGAACTGGAGTCCTCGAAGGCGGACCAGGTGAAGCGGGACGCGGAGCACCAAGCCCGTATCGGCCAGCTTGAGAGCGAAATCGAGCGCCTGCGCGGGCACCTGACGGACCTCAGCGCCGAGTGCGAGCGGCTCACCAAAGCGGCGGCACCGGCGCCCGCACCGGAACCGGCGGCGCCCGTCGTCAGTGGCACCCGTCGCGCCCGCGTGTCGATCCCGGGCACGCACGTCGCGCCCATCGATGTCACGATCCCGTGCGACACCAAGGACCACACGACGGCGGCGATCGAAGCCGCCAAAAGGGCGATGGGCATCGTGGCCTTTGGCGCCGGGCCACAAGTCGAGTTCCTCGACTGACCCGCGGCCGAGAACCCGAGAGGAAAAGGGCGAATGGCGACACCGCTACCGAATCTGCAAGCCGCTTACGCAAGCGCGTGCGCGAAGCTGGCCGACGCCCTGGCCAACCCGCAGCCGAGCTACTCCGAGAAGGGGCGGTCGGTGAGTTGGGACGAGTACCGGGCCGGGCTCCTGAAGCAGATCCAGGATCTGGCCAAGATACCCGGCGTCGCACCCGAACTGTCCCCCGTGTTCGATGTGCTCGGATAACATGACCGCCCTCGACTTCAGCGCCGACCAGGCCCTCTTCGACAACTTGGAGAGCGTCACGTTTACGTCGGTGCGCCGGAGCGGCAACCAGACCGTCACCGGCATCACCGACGCCACCTTCGACTTCGTGGGGATCAGGGAGGCGGCGCAGAGCGGCGGCGTGTACCAGGCCGGCGACGTGTCGTTCTCGATCCGGCAGAGCCTGCTGAACGGAGTGGGCGGCGCAAAGCCGGGCGACCAGGTCACGCGGGCCAGCGACGGGCAGACGTACACCGTGCTCAGTGCGATCCCCACCGTGATGACGCGGGTGTGGGATCTGACGTGCCGGAACCTGATTCTGGCCGCGGATCTTCGGAGCACCGGGACCCTGAGCCGCCCGGAGCTGGCGCAGGACAGCGCGGGGCGCCCGGCACTGGCGAGTTACACGGACGTGGCCGCTGACATCCCGTGCCGGGTGCAGCCCGAGGGCGGGAGCGCGACGGAGACTTTCGGCCGGGTCACGATGCCGAAGCGTTACACCGCGTACCTCGGGGTGCAGGTGGACGCCAGAGCCAAGGACCGGTTCGTGTCCGACGGCGTGACGTACACCGTGCTGGAGATGCGCGCGCCCGAGCGGATCGACCAGTTGATGAGTCTGACCTTGGAGAAGGTGCTGTAGTGGTCACGTTCGACGACCTCGCCGCCGCGGTCGTGAGCCGGTGCTCCGGCTCGTCGGCTTTTACAACGGCGATCCCGGGCGGGGCATGGCTGGAACGGGCCGACGAGAGCGCGACCGCGCCGTATGCGGTGTTCGGGATCGAGCGCGAGGGGCAGCCGGAGTTCCAGAGCGACGGGACGTACATTCAGGGGTTCACCATCCGCATGGCGGTGTACTCCGGGAGCGGCACCGATCCCAACGCGGCGCAGCTCGGCATGGCTGCGGCACTGAACACCGACCCGACCGATTGGGACTCGCTCCGCGACGGCCGGGTGATGCACTGCCTCCCGCGCGGGTACGACGGGCGCTTCGACCCGCGGCTACGCTCGGCGAAGGACGTGTTCGTGAGCGGGGCGCAGTGGTCGCTGCTGGTCGATGGGAACCTGGGGGCGTGACGTGGGCCTGATCGCGCGTATCCGGTGGACCGATGGCGTGCTGATGGAGTCCGCGGGGCTCCGGTTCCGCTCGCGCTTCGACAGCGCGCCGGCGCCGTCCGGGCTCGTCTCGCTCGGAGACGGTACCGGGAGCGGACAGGCCAACGACGTGTATGAGGCGCTGCTGACGGTCGCCACCGGCACGACGACGCTTATTGATTTGAAAGGCGGCGGGGGCGAAACCAACGTCCTGAATCAGACGTTGGCGTTCACCAAGGTCAAGGGCGTCGAGCTGATCCTGACCACCGCGCCGGCCGCGGGCGTGTCGCTCCGGCTCGGGCCGCAGGGCGCCACGAACGCGGCGCAGCTCTGGTTCCAGGCCGCGACCGCGAACTTCTGGCAGGAAGTCCGGGACCGGTTCGCGATGTTCGACCGCGTCACGGGGTGGAGCCTGGACGCGACCCACAAGGTGCTGGCGATCAGCAACCCCGGGGCGGATGATGTGTCGTGCTGGCTCCGTGTGATCGGTGTGAGATAACCAATGTCAAAGATCAGCGGACACGGGGGCTACCTGATCCTGGCCGGGGAGGGCGGGAACTCGCGCGTCGAGAACTCCACCTACGAATCGGACGTGGACGCCATCATCGACGATGTGACCGACTCGGGCTCCGAGGGGGCCGCCGAGGGCCTGCCGATCATGTACAAGGTGAACGCGCTGGTGATGGAGGTGTTCGACACGACGGACGCCAACTTCGCCATCGCCCTGGGGATCACCGAAGGGCAGATCGTGAACCTCTGGGCCAAGCGCGGCGCCGCGGCCACCGGCGACCTATTCGAGGGGACGATCGTCCGAAACGTCCACACGAGCAACCCCCAGACGGCCACACGGCGCATCCGCATCACCTGCGAGTACGGCTGGCTCACGCGCAATGCTGCGGCCCCGTCTCTCAGTTAACCCAAAAGGAAGGCCATGTCTCAACCCGCATCCGGCCCCGTCGGTGCGGTCCGCATTGAGGGCGGACCGCTCGTCACCGTGACGCCGCTCACCCTGACCGGCGAGC
>DASWYH010001222.1:0-12339 GCA_036405095.1 Gemmata sp.
TCAAGCCGCGGCCGGGCGAGACCGAGCGCGAGGGGCCGACGGCGACCGAGATCCCGTGCCCGGCGTGCGGGAAGTTCATGATCCGCAAGGTCGGTCGGTTCGGTGTGTTCTACACGTGCGAGGGCGCCCCGGAGTGCCCCACCACGATGAACGAGAACGCCGAGGGCGTGCGAACCGTCACCGCGCTGCCGACCAAACACAAGTGCCCGAAGTGCGAGAAACACAACCTGCTCTTGAAGGAGAGCAAGGCGGGTAAGAAGTACGTGCAGTGCCCCGACACCAAGTGCAAGTTCATCAGCGACGCGGACGCGGACGGCGCGCCCGTGAAGCCGGCCGACACGGGCATCGCGTGCGAGAAGTGCGGCAGCCCAATGGTCATCAAGGTGGCGTGGCGCGGCCCGTTCCTCTCGTGCAGCGGGTTCCCGAAGTGCCGCAACGCGAAGTCGATCAACGCCGAGCTGCGCGAGAAGCTCAAGGACATCCTCCCGCCGCCCGCCGAGAAGGTGGAGAAAAAGGAGGACCCGGCGCTGGCGGTGCAAGTGGACGAGCCGTGCCCGGAGTGCGGCGCGCCGCTGAAGCTGCGGAAGTCGCGGTTCGGCCCCGGTTACTACCTGGGGTGCTCCAAGGGGCCGAAGTGCAAGGGCAAGGGCAAGGTCACGCCCGAACTTCAAGCGAAGATCGACGCCGCGCTCGCCGCGGCCCCGGCGACAACGACCTGACGGACGCGCCGGACGCGCGAGCGACAGGCAACGCGGCCCCGTCGCTCGCGCGCTTCGTTTCGTCAAAACGGCCCTGCGTCAAATGCGGCGGGGGTAGGTTCTTCGTGGGCGTTCGTGTACGCTAGGGGTACACCCTCCCGTGAGGAACCCCTCATGCTGATCTCCGCCGCGCTCGCCGTGCTGCTCGGCACGCCCGTAGTCAACCTGTCCAAACCGTTCGAGTTCAAAGACGGCGACCGAATCGTGTGGCTCGGCGGTACGCTCGTGGAGCGCGAGCAGCGGTACGGCTACTGGGAAACCGCGCTCGCCGCTGCGAACCCCGACAAGAACCTCACCTTCCGCAATCTGGGCTGGAGCGGGGACACCGTTCACGGCGAGTCCCGGGGCCGGTTCGACTTCAACAACCCCGATGCCTGTTTCAAGCAGATCGTTGACCAGACGCTGGCCCTGAAGCCCACTGTGATCTTCATCAGCTACGGCTTCAACGAAGCATTTGAGGGTAAGGAAGGGTTGCCGAAGTTCGAGAAGGGGCTGAACAAGCTGCTCGACGCGCTGAAGCCCGCGAGCGCGCGAATCGTACTGTTCACCCCGGCCCCCGTGGAGAAGGCCGCGAGCTTGCCCGACCCCAAACCGCTCAACGAGAAACTCGCGCTCTACTCCGACGCGATCAAGAGCGCCGCCACGAAACGGGAACTGCCGGTCGCGGACCTGTACGCCGCCCTTCAGAACAGCAAGCACCCGGAACCGCTCACCGACAACGGCCTGCACCTGACCGAGAGCGGGTACAAGGCGACCGCGGCGCTCTTCGTGGGCGCCGTGACCGACCCGCGCACGCTCCCGAGTTGGGACTCGTTGGAGCCGCTGCGCAAGGCGGTGGTCGCGAAAAACGAGCAGTTCTTCAACAAGTGGCGCCCGCAGAACGAAACGTACCTGTTCGGCTTCCGCAAGCACGAGCAGGGGCGCAACGCAAAAGAGATTGCCGAGTTCGACCCGTTCATTGCGAAGGCCGAAGACGAGATCGCCAAGCTCCGTAAGGGGCTGAAGTAAGCACCCGCTGCCGTCCCTCCTGCGGGCGGCGGGTGCCTCGCCCACCACACCCTCTCACCCTCTCACCATGCGCACATACATACTCAGTTTGCTATTCGCTCTCGCGCCGTCGCTTGCGTTCGCGCAGAACAACGCAAAGGTGCCCGATCCCGACCCCGAACTGGAGCGCAAGACGTTCACCGTCGCGCCCGGGTTCGAGGTCACGCTCTGGGCCGCCGACCCGCTGCTCGCGAAGCCGATCCAGATGAACTTCGACCCGCAGGGGCGGCTGTGGGTCGCGTCGAGCGAGATCTACCCGCAGATCAAGCCGGGCGAGAAGGCGAACGACAAGATCATCGTCCTCGAAGACACGAAGGGCGCCGGAAAGGCCGACAAGACCACCGTGTTCGCGGACGGGCTCCTCATTCCGACGGGCCTCGAACCCGGCGACGGCGGCGTGTACGTCGCGAACAGCACCGAGCTGGTTCACCTGAGTGCGAGCAAGCCCGGCGGCAAGGCCGACAAGCGGCGCGTGCTGCTCAGCGGCTTCGGCACCGAGGACACGCACCACATCCTCCACACGTTCCGCTGGGGGCCGGACTGCCGGCTCTACATGAACCAGTCGATTTACATTCACTCGCACGTCGAAACGCCGACCGGGGTGAAGCGGCTGAACGCGGGCGGCATCTGGCGGTTCAACCCCGACAAAACGGAACTCGACATCTTCGCCCGCGGGTGGGTGAACGCCTGGGGTCACGCATTCGACAAGTACGGCCAGTCGTTCGCGACCGATGGCGCCGGCGGCGAGGGCATCAATCACGTTGTTCCGGGCGGGTACTACCTCACGTCGCAAGGGCCGCACGCGCAACGGGTGCTGCACGGGCTGAACCCCGGCTCGCCGAAGTACTGCGGGCTCGAAATCATCAGCGGGCGGCACTTCCCCGATGACTGGCAGGGCGACCTGATCACGAACGACTTCCGCGGGCACCGCGTGTGCCGGTTCAAACTCAAGGACGACGGCAGCACGTTCGCCTCGCGCGAGATGACGGAAGTCATCAAGAGCAATCACCCCGCGTTCCGGCCCATTGATGTGAAGATGGGACCGGACGGCGCACTCTACATCGCGGACTGGTACAACCCGATCATCCAGCACGGCGAGGTGGACTTCCGCGACCCGCGCCGCGACCACACGCACGGCCGCATCTGGCGCGTGACCGCGAAGGGCCGCGACCTCGTCAAGCCGCCGAAGCTCGTGGACGCGACCGTTCCCGAGTTGCTGGAGCAACTGAAGGCGCCGGAGCAGTGGACCCGCCAGCAGGCGAAGCGCGTGTTGAAAGAGCGCGGCGCCGAAAAGGTGCTGCCGGAGTTGCAGAAATGGACGAACGGGTTAAAGCCGGATGCTGCGACCGATGAGCCGTTCCTCCTTGAAGCTCTCTGGTTGTATCAAGCGCTCGACACATTTGCTCCTCGTGCGGGCGGTGTGGGAAGCCCTGGCTTCGACCTCTTGAATGGGATGTTCGCTAAGCGACCAGAAATCAGCGCCGCAGCGGTTCGCATCTACCGCGACTGGCTGACGCCAGCAAAGGGCCTCGGGTTGTTGTCCGCGATGTGCGCGAATCCTTCCCCCCGGTTGCGGCTCGAAGCCGTGCGCGCCCTCCCTCTTGTGCGCTCACCGCAGGCTGTCGAAGCGGCGCTGGCCGCGCTCGACAAGCCGATGGACCGCACCCTTGATTACGCTCTCTGGCTCACCGTGCGCGAACTCGAACCGTACTGGCTGCCCGAGTTCCAGGCCGGCAAGCTTACCTTCGGTGGCGATGCCAAGAAGCTTGCGTTCGCGCTCAACGCGATCGGCAACAAGGACACCGTGAAGCCCGTTCTCGCGCTGATCGACGGCGGGAAGGTGCCCAAGGAGAACGTTCACGGGCTGTATCTGCTGCTCGCGCAGATCGGCGGGCCGGGCGAACTCACGAAGGTACTGACCCACGCCGGCGCGACCACGACGCCCGCGGCACAGCGTGCCGAACTCACCCAAGCCATCGAAGACGCGATCCGCACGCGCAAGGTGGCTGCGCCGAAGGGCGCGGCGGCACTTGCGCCGCTCCTGAGCGACGCCGGCGCCGCCCGCCGTTCCGCGATGCGGATCGCCGGGCTGTGGAAGGCCGAACAACACGCCCTCGCGCTGTCGAAGGTCGCAAGCGACGCGCAAGGCACCACCGAGGACCGCCGGGCCGCGCTCGAAGGGCTCGCCGCGATGGGCGGGTCGCTGGCGCAAGCCACGCTCGACGCGCTCCTGTCACCGAAATCACCCGCCGCGTTCCGCCGGGACGCGATCATCATTTACACCACCGTGAAGCCCGACGACGCGGCCACGAAAGCCGCCGAGTTCCTCCCTGACGCCAAACCGGACGAAGAACTCACCGACCTGTTCGCGGCGTTCGTCAACCGCAAGGGCGGGGCCACGATCCTTGCGAAAGCCCTCAGCGGGAAGAAGCTGAGTCCCGATGTCGCGAAGGTCGGGCTGAAGGCCGTTCGCGCCGCCGGTCAGCCCGCGAACGACCTCGTCGCCGCGCTCACGAAGGCCGGCAGCCTCGACGCGCCCCGGAAGCCACCGACCGACGCCGAGGTGAAGGCGCTCGCTGCCGACGTGCTCAAAGTGGGCGACGCGGCCCGCGGCGAACTCGTGTACCGCCGCAAGGAGCTTCAGTGCCTCGCGTGCCACGCCTACGGAGGCGCCGGCGGACAGGTAGGCCCCGATCTGACTTCGATCGGCGCGAGCGCGCAGGTCGATTACCTCGTCGATTCGCTCCTGCTGCCGCACAAGGCAATCAAGGAAGGGTTCGACGTGACCCGCGTCGTCACGCTCGACGACAAGGTGCTCCAGGGCATCAAGGTGCGTGAGGCCGACGGGGTGCTCGTCCTGCGCACCGCGGAAGACAAGGAACTCACGGTCCCCGTGAAGGACATCGCGGAGCGCAACAAGTCCACGAAGTCGCTCATGCCCGAAGGGCTCACGGACCCGCTCACGAAGCAGGACTTTGCGGACCTCGTGAAGTACCTTTCCGAACTCGGGAAGGTCGGCGGGAACTACGCCCCGAGTAAGGCGCGGGTGGTGCGCCGCTGGCAGGTGATTGACCCCACCCCGGCGAACCTCAACGCCTTCCGCCGCGCCCGGGTGAGCGCGGCGGCCGAACCCGACAGCGCGTTCACGTGGTCGGGTGCGTACTCGAAGGTGTCGGGCGATTTGCCGCTCGCGGAGTTGCCGAAGTTCACCGTGTGGAACGACACCGCGCCGCAATCGGTGCTCCGGTTCCAACTGGACGTGACCACCGCCGGCGCCGCGAAACTCAAGTTCAACTCCGTTGCGGGGCTGAGTGTTTACGTCGGTAATGCGCCCGTGGAGCCGAAGGCGGAAACGGTTCTCGACCTGAAGACCGGGGTACAAACGGTGACAGTGCTCATCGACCGCTCGAAGCGCACCGCGGACGTGCGCATCGAACTGGAAGACGTGGATCAGTCGCCGGCCCGCGTGGCGGTGGTGGGCGGGAAGTAAGGGCGCCCGGTCCAAACCGTTGACCACAAAGGCACGGAGAACACGAAGGAAGATCAGAGCCCCGGGCCGCTGACGGTGCCGTTCTGATAACGAGCCGCTCCCTTGCGGCTCACGATCCGCTCCCAACTACCGCGGAGCTCCCAAGTCAATCGGGGCTCCCGGAACAGCGTGTGCTATCCGGGTGGGCCGAGTCGCGGTGCCTTCTGGTGCCCGCCCAGGGGCGAGCGCCCATCAGCCCTTCACTTTCGCCGCCGCTGCGACAGCTCCTCGCTCTGGGATGGGGGCTCAACCGATTCTGACGAGCCGCGACCGCAACAGCAATTTCAAGGGAGTTGGGTATGTCGCACGGGAGCTTCCCGTTCAAGTTTCTCAAGCACTTGAACGGGAAGCTCCCGTACGACACGTTTACTGCGCGCTCACCCCGGCGGTGGTCCATGTGTTGGCCCGCCGAACGTTGTAACGGGCGCTCGGCGGGACCGACTACAAGAAGTCGGTGACGTGCACCCAGTTGCTCGATTTGGTGTTGTTGATTGTAGGCACCACCCGCACCCTGTTCGCGGTGGTGATCCGGCACTTCGGGTTCTCCCACGAGACCGCGACAGGCGCGACACGCCGACCGGGCCTCCCGGGACCAACTCACGACCCGGCTGGTAGACGCCCTTCACGACGTGGCGACGTTCACCCACCGGGGCCGGAACCGCCAGTGGACCTGTGCCATCGACGTGCATGACGTCCCCTTTTACGGGGACCGCAGCGCCCCCGGGGATCATTGGCGGGTCCAAGAAGGCTGCCACTTCATTCTTTCATGCGTGCGCTATTTGCGTTCTGATTCATAACCGGAGCATCCGGGTGCGGCGGAGGCCGTACCGGGCCGTCACGCCAGGTTCCCGTGGCCCCGCTTTCCGTGGTCCGGGCACCTCGAATTGAGGCCGCGGCGCCGGCTCAGGTCGGGTTCGTCCGCGGCGCTCCTCCACCGCACGAACGGGGCTGTCCCTCACACCAACAGGTTGCCAGACCGGCACGGCACTCTTGCTTACAACACAAACAGGACATCACCGGAGCACGCGTCAACCGCAAAACGTGCCCGACGGGTGTCCGCCGGGCGGTGGTCCGCCCCGAGCGCCTCCCGTTCCTCGTTCGCGGGCACACGGAACCGGGGCGGATCAGCTCACCAGAGAAAAGAACAGCTCTTCGAGGTCGTTCTGCTTGTACATCTCGCGCAGCTCGTGGAGCGTACCGCACACCACCAGCTTCCCCTTCGACATCACCGCGACCCGGTCGCACAGCTTCTCCACCTCGCGCATGATGTGCGTCGAGAAGATGATCGTCTTGCCCCGCGCGCGGAGCCGCTTGATGTTGTCGAGCACCGCCCGCTGCACGAGCACGTCGAGGCCCGCGGTCGGCTCGTCGAAGATCAGCACCGGTGGGTCGTTCACCATCGCCCGGGCGATCGACAGCTTCTGCTTCATCCCGGTGCTCAGCTTCCCGCCGCGCACGTTCCGGAACTCCGTCATCTGAAGCAGCTCGAACAGTTCCTCCATGCGGGGGCCGAGTTCGCCCGGCGGAACCTGATGGAGCCGCCCATAGTACTCGACGAACTCCCACGCGGTCATGCGGTCGTACACGCCAGTGTTCGCGGAGAGGAAGCCCACGTGCCGCCGCACCTCCCCGGGGTGCGTGACCACGTCGTGTCCCGCAACGGTCGCGGTGCCGTCGGACGGCGTCAGCACCGTGCAGAGCATCCGGAGCGTGGTGGTTTTGCCCGCCCCGTTCGGCCCCAAGAGGCCGAACACCTCGCCGGGGTTCACGGTGAACCGTACCGCGTCAACGGCCGTCACTCGCTGCCCACCCGGACCGCTGAACCACTTCGACAGGTCGCGTACTTCGATCATCGAATGTCCGGAACGGAGTCACGGTCAGTTGCCCAGAGCCGCAAAGTCGATCGGCTGCCAAAAGTCGCAAGTGGGGTGCGCGTCCATGAGCCGCTGCATCGCACCTTCGGAGAACGAGCCCACTTCCGGGTCGCCCCGCCAGCCCAGCTTGCGAGCGGCGCGCAGCCAGAACCCGCCGCAGCGCGACACGCCGACGTACACCAACTTCGGCATCCCAGCGAGGGCGCCGAGGCCGCGGTCGGTGAGCCGCCAGCACCCCACCATGCTGACCGTGTGCAGCGTCGGGATCGAGGCCAGTACCTCGGCCGCACGGTCGGTCAGCGCGGCGCAGCCGTTGAGGTCCACGGAGGCGAGCGCGGGGAGGTCGGCGAGGCGCTCCACACCGGCGTCGGAAATGGAGCAGTACTTCAGGCCGAGGTCGCGGAGCTTCGGGAGGGTGGCGATTTTCGCCACCCCGCGATCCGTGACCGCGGTGCAGTGGTCGAGCGAGAGCTCCTCGAGTTGCGCCAGGGCGGCCAGCTTCACCGCCCCCCGGTCGGTGACATCGGACGTTTCCAGCCGCAGGCGCCGGAGCGCGGGGAGCCGCGAGACCGCACCGAGCCCCTCGTCCGTCATGCGATAGGCGTCGAGCGATTCGAGCCACGGGAGTTCCACCAGCCAGCGGACGGAGCGGGCGGTGACCGGAGCGCCGCCCAGAGCAAGACCGGTGATCGCGCGGCCGCCGGGCGCGGCAAGCGCGTCGACGAGCTGTTCCAGGTCGGGATCGCGCACGTCCGGGATGCCCATGAACTCGAAATCGTAGGCCACACCGGGAGCGGGCCGGAACGGGCCGGGCGTTTCGGCCACTAACTGGCGCTCCGACGCGGGCACGCCCGGCGGACACATCGTAACGTGGCCAAAAACGGGGATGTCGATCTCACCGGAGCTGTGTGCCATGACCTCATGCCCGAGTTTGGTTGCCGGTCTGCTCACCCAGCCAGTTCACGTAGTTGGACCAGCTCGCGTCGTCGAGTTCGAACTCCGGGTACGCGTCACCGTGGATCCGCAACAGCGCTTTGCGCCGCCCGTGCCCGCGGTCGCGCTTCTCACGCACGAGGGTGAAATCCTCCGGCCCCGCGACCCAGACCGCGTTCCCGTTGTTCGCGACGAAGAACACGGTGCCCCCCAGCAGCTTCGCGCGCCAGTGCGGCGTGGTCGGGAGGTCCAGCGCGAGCCGGTCCGAGTGCGGGTCGGCGGTGAGGATGTCCAGAACGAGGTCGTCGAACCACGCGATGTGTTCCGCGGATGGGCGCTCGGCGAACAGTTGCCGCAGGCCGGCGTAGGCCCGGAACCGGCCGATCGCGAAGAACAGCATCAGCCCGCCGAAGAACAGGCCGGTCGTGTTCGGCTGGAGGTTGTTTTGGAACCGGAGGAACTCGCGGCCCAGGTTCAGCCCGGCGAACGCGAGCAGCACCAGCCCGTCGAGGATCAGCCCCTCGGCCGACGGGAACGCCCACTTGAACAGCCCGACGAGCAACTCGCCGGTCGCGAGCGCCGCGTACAGCAGGATCACCGGCAGCGGCTGGTTGGCCGAGTGCATGAAGTACGCGAGGCCGCACATGACGAGCGCGAACACCACGTTCTCGCGCCCGCTCCGCTGCACGCCGCGGCGCAGCTCCCGGTACGCGGCCACGTTCTGGAGCCGCCAGCGCATGGTGACTTCGTCGGACATTCGGCTCTCGGGTGGCACGGCAGGAACGGGGCGTCAACGCACCCCTATTGTGCCGACTCAGTTGAGGACCGGCAACGACGTGTCGTGAAGTGCGCCCGTCCGGGGCGCGGGCGCCTTCTCGTCGATCAACTGGTAGAACACGTTCCGCTGGCGCGGCTCCCACCCGGCCTCGCGGATGCTGCGCTTGATCTCTTCGAGCGTGAGGTAGTGGACCGTCCCGGCCGACGCGACCACGTTCTCCTCGATCATGAGCGACCCCATGTCGTTGGCGCCGAAGAACAAGGCGATCTGCCCGATCTTCCCGCCCTGCGTCACCCACGACGACTGGATGTTCTTGATGTTGTCGAGGAACAGCCGGGCGATCGCCTGCGTGCGCAGGTACTCGAACGCGCCCTGTTCGGGGAAGTCGCTCATCTTGTGGCCCGGCTGCATCGTCCAGCAGATGAACGCGCTGAACCCGCCGGTTTCGTCCTGAAGGTCGCGCAGGCGGGTGAGGTGCTCCACGCGGTCGGCGTCGGTCTCGATGTGGCCGAACATCATGGTGCAACTGCCGATCCCGCCGAGCTTGTGCCAGACCCGGCACACCTCCAGCCACTCGTCCGCGAGGGCCTTGTTCTTCGTGAGTTCCTTGCGCACGCGATCGACGAGGATCTCGCCGCCCCCCCCGGGGAGGGAGCCCAGCCCGGCGTCTTTGAGGCGCCGGAGCACCGTTTCGAGCGGCAGCTTGTTCAACTTGCTGAAGTGCCAGATTTCCGGCGGGCTGAATGCGTGCAGGTTCACGCCCGGGAACCGCGATCGGAGGTCGCGGAGCAGTTCCTCGTACCATTCGAGCTTCAGCGACGGGTGCATCCCGCCTTGCATGAGCACCTGATCGCCGCCGAGGGCAATGGTCTCTTCGATCTTCTTGTACAGTTCCTCGCGCGAGAGGACGTAGGCATCGGAGTCGGCCGACTTGCGGTAGAACGCACAGAAGTCGCACACCGCCGCGCACACGTTGGTGTAGTTGATGTTCCGGTCGATGTTGAAGGTGCGGTACGGCTCCGGGTGCAAACGCATGGTGACCGCGTGCGCGGCGCGCCCGAGTTTGTGCAGGTCGCGGCACGTGAAGAGGCTCAGGCACTCCTCGGGCGTGATGCGGGTGCCGTTCGCGGCTTTGGCGAGAACCGTGTCGATGTTGCTCATGTGTTGCCCCCTGCCTGGCGCACCCCGACCGCAAGGCCGGGGGCGGCCCCGCGCTCACGGGCCACCCCTCCGACCGCGAGGCCGGGGTTCGGCACCAACCCCAGCTCCTCCGCAAGCTCGCGGTACTTCCGCATCCCCGCGAGTTCCGGCGGGCCGAGGTCATAGCGGATGATGTTGCTCATGTACCGGCGACAGTACCCGGGATCGAGGCCCAGCGCCGCCGCCTCGCGCTGCGCGATGGTGCCCGCGTTCGCGAGCCCGTACTCTTTGGCCTTGTGGAACGCGGCTTCGGCCGCACCCAACTCCACCCCGCGGCGCACGGCCCAGACCGCGAACACCATCGGGAGGCCGGTCCATGCGGTCCACTCTTCGCCGAGGTCGTAAGCGAACCGGTATCCCGGCAGGCACGCCCGCATGGCCCGGTCACCGATCAGCAGCACCGCATCCGTCGGGAGATCGTCGGCGGGCGCGGCGATCGGCAGCGGCTCGAAACTCGGGCGCACCCCGTACCGTTTTTGGAGAACAATTCGCGTGAGCGCGGCGCTCGTGCGCGAGCCCTCGTCGAGACTGACGGAGCGGATCTCCGCCCACGGCACCTTGCTGAACAGGGTGACGCTCAGCACCGGCCCCCGCGAGCCGATTGCGATGTTCGGGATGAATGTGTAACCGTCGCCGCGGAAGAACTCGACCACCGGAATGAGCCCGACATCCAACTCGTTTGCGGCGAGCTGATCGGCGAGTTTGCTCGGGAGCTCGAGCGAGAGGCGGATGCTGGGCGCGATGCTGTCCAGCCGCTCGATGAGGGGCTTCGTGTTCAGGTAGTTGACGGCGCCAACGCGCAAGGTGGGGGTCATGGAATTTGCGGCCTTTCCGACGGCATCAGCCGTCATCTTAATAACCGCAACCGTTTCAGGAAACGCAACCGGCCACGCGGTCGGCACATCGGGCATTTCCCGACCCCGCTTCCCCAAATATCACTTCCAGGAGTTCTCAGCATGCCGCACCCACCACTCGCGAAGCCGCTGGCCCGTTTACGCGCAAGACGAGCCGGCCTTGCGGCGGGTATCCGCAAGACCCATAATTTTAACGCATTACGGCTCATCGCGCGCCCCTGGAATCGGTTCCGGGTGCCGTTGAACGCCCCGTGCGGGCATTGGTCGCGGGATTTGCGGGTAGTTCTTGACCCATCAACCGCCGGTGCCTGCTCAGTCCGCGACCCGTTCCGGCTTTCTCTGGGAGCGCAGACGTCTTGTCCGCCGGCTGGCAAATGGCACGGTGAGCGTTACGGCGCCCCCAAGAGACGGGCGCCCGGTACTCGGCAGATGGCACCGGCTCACACCAAAATCCGGTCCCGGCGTGGCGGTATTTGAACCCGCGCGAGCGCCTGCCCCGCAGAGCAGAGGTGGGGCCGTTCACGTGAGTTCAAGCTATTTCCAAACTTTGAACGTGCGGCGTGTCGCTTCGACGCCATTGACGAACACAACCCAGGTCCAGTCGCCGGCGACCAGCTCGTACTCGTGCCCGTTTAGAAATTGCCAGCAACACGGATGGCTGAAAGCTGTGCCCGGCTGGGCTCTGAACTCGCGGGTGTCGGTTGTTCGGACCGAGCCGTCGGGGTACTTGATGGGAGGATGGTGTATTTCTTCCCGAATGACATACGACGGGTCCTTGAGCGCAACGGAACCGCGAATCCGGATGCCCCAGGTTTCCCCGACCCGGCAAGGAACCTGTTCCGTCTGCTCCAACAGCACGTACTCTCGCTCACCGGCGTTGGTCGCGCCGCCCGGCGCGGCACGATCCGGACCCGTGACCCGATACCGCCCGTAATCAGAAATCGTGATGGTGGGTGCGGGCGCGTCACCGGAGCCGCGAGCAAGGAGAGCAAAGAAGAATGGTTTTACGGCGAGGACGGCGCCGAAGGTTACCACCGAGACCACGAAGAAGAGGGGCAGAGGCGACATTGTTTTGGCGGGCGGGCACGTGGGATCCGTCGCCCCTGCTCTTGCTTGCTTTATTTCATTTGGTTTTGGCAATAGGTACAGCACGATACCAAAGCAGACGCCGGCGATCCCTCCGATGATCCCCCCGATCTGGGCTTTTGCCAGAACCTGATTCCAATCGATAGCGGCAAGCATCCGCAGGCTCCGCAGGTTGTCGTGGCGCGCGTTCCAGTATTTAGCACACGAGCGGTGTTGCGAAGTGCAATTGGCGTCGCCCGATCGCTTGGGACCGTAACATTGAGAACAACACGCCTTCCCA
>DASWYH010001223.1:0-7863 GCA_036405095.1 Gemmata sp.
TCGGCGACCACGTTCGCCCACAACGCCGAGCGGCTCTTCGAGATCGCCCCGACGGTCCGCACGGCGCGGTTCCCGGACGCATCCAACGAGGTCGGCCCGCTCGCCCGGTGCGCGCCCCTCAGCCGGCTCTCGACGGTGGACCTCCACAGCATGTGCAGTTGCGGGTTGTGCCCGATCCACAACGACCTCCGCGCCCTCTTCGCCTCGAAGCACACCCGGGGCCTCACGCGGTTGAACCTCGCCGACAACCGCCTCGACGCGGCCGGGGTGAAACGGCTGGTCGCATCCAAGGGGCTGTCCCAGCTCGTGGAACTGGACCTGTCGGAGAACTGGATCATGGCCGACGGGCTGGAGGAACTCGCCAAGGCCAAACACCTGACGCGGCTCGTGACGCTCGACCTGTCCGACTCCGGGGTGTACGCCGACCAGGCGGGCGGGTTCGCCAAGCTGACCAACCTGCCGGCACTGCGGAACCTCCGGTTGCGGCACAACACGCTGGACGCGGCGTGCGTGCGCGCGCTCACCGCGGCCCCGCTGTTCGCGCAGCTCACATCGCTCGACCTGTCACACAACCGCCTCGGTGCGACCGGCGCGAAGGCGCTCGCCGGGTTGCCCGAGACGAACAAGCTCGAATCGCTCGATGTGCGGTATTGCGATCTAACCGAACCGGCGACGCGCGCCTTGAAACAACGCTTCGGGAAAAGGGTGAAGGTCTGAACCGGGAGAGTCCCGGTTCCCTCCAGCGACTCTTCTCGATTCTCGTAGTTTCAAGCAGTCAGTGATCAGTTGTCGGTGGGCCGAACAGACGAAGAGCGAGCGCCGGGAACGGCTTCACGGACCACGGATCACTTGAAACGACTGGATACGATTCCAGCCAATCGTGACGAGATCTGCGGGCCTCCGGGTCCGTTCGTTCGCGATGAGATTCGGTGGCGTGGGGCGAATCTACTTGCCCAACCTGCCCGGTTATGCAAAAACGGCCGGGGCGGCTTGCAAGAATCCGTAGAAAATGTTGCGCAAAGGTTCATCGCTCCTGATAGAGTCTACCACAACCAGCGGGTTTGTGCCCCGTTGACCGACGCCGAACGCTCGCTTCTCCCGCTCGAAGAGTCCACGGCCGCAGTGGCCGGGATCGCCCGACAGGTGTTGCCGGCGGTGAACCCGCCAAGTTCGTTCGTCCCCGCCGCGGTCCCGCGCGGGAAGCAGATTCCAGAGGCGGCCGGGGGACCGGGCCGCGGGAGAGTTCGTCGTGGGTAAGAAGCTTTACGTCGGCAACTTGAGCTGGGGCGTCAACGACGCGCAGCTCCAAGAACTGTTCGCGCCCTACGGGTCCGTCGTGTCGGCGCAGGTGATCATGGACCGTGACACGGGCCGCTCGAAGGGGTTCGGGTTCATCGAGATGGGCACCGATCAGGAGGCCCAGGCCGCGATCACCGGGATGCACGGCCAGGTGGTTGATGGGCGCCCGCTGACGGTCAATGAGGCCCGCCCGAAGGAAGGCGGCGGTGGCGGTGGCGGAGGCCGTCGCGGCGGTGGTGGCGGCTACGGCGGCGGTGGTGGCGGCTACGGCGGCGGTGGCGGCGGCTACGGCGGCGGCGGTGGTGGCGGCTACGGCGGCGGTGGCGGCGGCGGTCGTCGCTACTAAATCGCCCGCGGATCTACTAAATCAATTCAGGGCGGCGATTGGCGCCGCCCTTCGCCCGCGGCATCGGGGCGCACCACATCGGGCGGACTCGCCCCGATCTAGCGTCCTTCACTTTTCAACGTAGGAACCCACAGCTTGCCTACTCCGTCAAGCAGCACTCGCACAACTCACCCGGATCAGCTTGTACCCACCGAGAACGCGCCCGAAGCCATTCTCCCCCCGCCGCAACAAGCCTTCAGCAAGTTGCGGAAAATGTACTCTTGGGCCACCACGTTTTTCGGGGTCACGATCCCGCTGGCCGGATTGGTCACGGGCATCGTTCTCGCATGGGGTTGGGGCTTCTTCGGTTGGGTCGATTTCGCTCTGCTCGTCGGCATGTACCTCGGTTCGATGCTCGGCGTCACGATCGGCTTCCACCGGCTTTTCACGCACCGCTCGTTCCAGACCTATGCCCCTATTCAGTGCCTGCTCGGGGCGCTCGGTTCCATGTCGCTCCAGGGGCCGCTGCTCGATTGGGTCGGCCGGCACCGGCTGCACCACCAGCACAGCGACAAAGAAGGCGACCCGCACTCCCCGTACCCGCACGACCGCGGCTTGATCGGCTGGCTGAAAGGGTTCTGGCACTCGCACATCGGCTGGGCCTTCGCGCCGATGCCGGATGGGCTCGAACGGTACGCGGGCGACTGGCGCCGTAACCGGCTGATCCGCACCGTGAGCAACCTGTTCCCGCTGTGGGCGCTGCTCGGGCTCGCCATCCCGGCCGCGATCGGTTGGGGCTTCGGCGGCTGGCAGGGCGCGCTCACCGGGTTCATTTGGGGTGGCCTGGTCCGCATCCTTCTCGGGCACCACGCGACCTGGAGCGTGAACTCCATTTGCCACCTGTGGGGGACGAAGCCCTACGCCGCCGGCGACGAGAGCCGGAACAACTTGCTCGTCGGGATCGTCGCCCTGGGCGAGGGGTGGCACAACAACCACCACGCGTTCCCGCTGTCGGCCCGGCACGGGTTGAAGTGGTGGCAGTTCGACATCAGCTGGATCATCATCCGCACGATGGAGCTGTGCGGGCTCGCCTGGAAGGTGCGCCTCCCGTCCCGTGGTGAGATGCTCGCGCGGGCCGAGACCCCGCTGCCCGCGACCGGCACCGCTTCGTAAGGGCTCCGACAATGGCAACGCGAACACCCCGCGGCTTTTGCCGCGGGGTGTTCGCGTTCTTGGCGCACGAAAACAAGGCCTCAGCCGATCCGTGGAAACAGCGGCTTCGGCTTGCCATCAATCAACTCAGCGGTGATCCGTAGGTCGACCGGCTGCGCCTTCAGCTCGGCCGCGTCGGCAAATTTCACTTCCCCCCACGGGGTCGGGAAGTTGAAACTCGTATAGATCGCCTCCGCACTCTCCGGGATGAACGGTTTCAAAAGGATGCTCGCGATCCGTAACGACTGCACGGCGTTGAACAACACTTTCTTGGCCGCATCCTTGTCGGTCTTGACGAGTTTCCACGGCGCGTTGGCTTCGAGGTACTGGTTCGTGGGCGTCAGGAACTCCTGGACGATCTTCTGGAGCGCCAGGTTGTACCGGCACGCCTCGATGTGCTCGCGTACCTCGCCCACGAACAGCTTCAGGTCGAGCCCTGGCACGACGGGATCGGGCGTCACTCCCGCAGTCCCGGTGAACACCCCCTCGAAGTTCTTGAACGCGATCGTGAGTTCGCGCGAAGTGAGATTCCCGAGGTTGTTCGCCAGCTCCGAGTTATAAACCTCTTCGTACCGTTGCCCGCTGTAGTCGCCATCGGACGGGAACGGGCACTCGCGCATGAAGTAGTAGCGGTACGCATCCGCGTTCGACTTCGCGATGATCTCCATCGGGTCGACAATATTCCCGAGGGTTTTGCCCATCTTCTCGCCGTTGTTGTTCACGAACCCGTGCGAGAACACCTTGCGCGGCGCCTCCTCTCCCGCAGCCCACAGCATCGCGGGCCAGATGTGCGTGTGGAACCGGGTGATGTCCTTCCCGATGAAGTGAACGTCCGCGGGCCAGTGCTTGCGGAAGGTCGCTTCATCGTCACCATAGCCAACGCCGGTGATGTACGTCAGCAGCGCGTCGAACCAGACGTAGATCGTGAACTCCGGGTCGAACGGGAGCCGGATACCCCACTCCTCGCCGTGTCGCGAGATGTTGAGGTCTTGCAGCCCCTCGGCCTCAATGAAGCCGATCATCTCGTTCCGCCGGCTCTCCGGCTGCACGAACTCGGGGTTCGCTTTCAGGTGCTCCAGGAGCCGGTCCTTGAACGCGGAGAGCTTGAAGAACCAGCACGGCTCGGACCGGCGCACCAAGGGCCGCTTGTGGTTCGGGCAGTTCCCGGCGTTCTCCGCGTGGACCTTGTCGGATTTGAACTCCTCGCACCCGGGGCAGTACCAGCCCTCGTAGCTGCCCTTGTAGATGTAGCCGTTGTCGTACACCTTCTGAACGAACTTGCGGCAGCACTGCTTGTGCCGCTCGTGGCTCGTCTGGATGAAGGTGTCGTAGCTGATGTCGAGGGCGTCCCACACTTCGCGGAACTGCCGCGCCATGTCATCGCAGTACGCCTGCGGCTCCTGACCGAGTGACTTGGCGCGGTCGGCGACCTTGAGCGTGTTCTCGTCGTTGCCCATCAGGAAGAAGACGTCGTACCCCTCCATCCGGCGGTAGCGCGCCTGCACATCGGCGCCGAGCTTCTCGAACGCCGTACCGATGTGCGGGCGGCTGTTCGGGTAGTCGATGGCGGTGGTCTGGAACCAGCGGGGTTTGTCGGTCACTGCGGCTTCTCCTGCGAGCGGTCGTCAACCGTCTTTTGTAGAAGAGGACCGAAGGCCCGAGGAGGTTCGAGCGCCACCTGGCTCACGCCCCTCACGCCTTCGGAGCGGCCCGAGACAGCTCGGCTTCTTTTTCCAGCCCCTCCCTGTCGGTGAACTCCGCCACCGAGACCGCTTCTGCGTCGATGTGGACCTCCGCGGTGTGTGGGGCGTACTCGGGGCCGAGCACATCCACGACCGTGGGGTGAACCTGCGGCCGTTCCGGCGAGCGGAAGTAGCCGTGAACCTCCAACCCCTCTTCCTGGTACTCGGGGTAGCTCATCAGCAGCGCGTGGAGCTTCTTCAGGCGGTAGTGCGGGACCGTTGCGTACATGTGGTGCGGCAGGTGGTAGTCCTGTCCCATCGGGAACACCGCGAACCGCACGGCAGGGGCCACCAGAAACGTGCGCGTGTTGGTGACCCAGCCGCGGCCCGCGTTCCCGTGCTGCACCAACTGGCGCATGATCATGAAGAACGCGAACGAGGTGAAGATCGGGACCACCCACAGGAGCACGAAGTACGGCACCGCGAGCGCCCCGGTGAGCTTGGTCACCACCGCAAGCGCGGTGAGCACCGCCGTGATGAACCCGACCCGCATCGCCGACATGTGCCGGGCGTGGATCACCGGGCGCAACTTGCTGCGCTGGTACTGATCGTCCGGGAGCGCCAGGAACACCGCCGCCACCACGAGCCACAGCCCGAGGGCCACTACGGGCAGCGCCCACCACGCTTCAACCGTGTAAAAGAGGGCGGTCAGGGCAACCACCAGCGCGAGCAGGTACACCATACCCACGCGCACCGCTCCACGCGCGAGCGGCTGCCCTTTAATCATGTACGGGTTCTTGTCGGTGCCGGTCGAGTTGTACTTCGCGCGGATCCGCATGAACCGCGCCAGCCGGAACGGGGACAGTTGCCGCCCGAAGCCGCGGATCACCTCCCGGCGCGCGAGCGGGAACCCGAGCCAGTGCCCGCTGGTCTTGAGCTGCGACACGTCGGGGTCACGGTCCGGGTCGTTGACGAACTGGTGGTGCGCGAGGTGCTGGAGCCGGTAGTGGTAGATGCTCGCGAACATCGGGAACATCGTGAGCAGGTCGGACGCCAAGTCGTTCAGGTAGCGGTTGCGGAACAGGATGTAATGGGAGCCCTCGTGAGCCAGACCGGTGAGCTGGTGCTGTCCGGCGCCGACCAGCACGACCGCGACCAGCGCCACCGGCACGTTCACCCACCACGGCACCCCCAGTTCGGGGCGGCTCTCGAAGAACCACACCGCCCCACCGAGCACGAGCACGAGGTAGAGGTACGTGCGGGCGAGATACCACCAGTTCGTCAGATTGTCCGTCTTCCGCAGCTCCTGAAGGGCGGTTTTGAGCGCGGGGTCGGACAGTGATCGGGTCGGTGCTTCGGCGGTAGCCATGTCGGACCTCGGGGACCGGCGCCGGTCGGGTGAGCTTGTGCCACGGAGACAAAATGGGAACCGCCCCGGAGCAATCGGGAACGGGCGCACCCTACTTTGGTGAGTACAGCTTCTTCACCTTGCGCGCGAGCAGCCAGTTAGTCAATCGCGGGAAGAACCGGTTGAACCGCAGCAGCCGGCGGGCCTCGGACCCGACCACCAGTTCCGTTTTGTTCGCGCGGATCGCGGTCACGATCTTCGCCGCAAGGTACTCGGGCGTCATCCCGTCGGCGAACCGCAACTCGGCCCGGCCGTCGGTGCGGAGCCAATTCTTATCGAACCCGCTGTTGGTCATCCCCGGAACGATCGTAATCACGTCCACATCAAAGCGGGCGAACTCGCCCCGCCAGGACTCCGACATCCCGACCAGTGCGAACTTGCTGGCCGAGTACTCGGGCCACGCGGGCATCCCCTTTCGCCCGCACATCGAGGTGACGTTGACCACGGCGGGTTGGTTCCCCCGCGCGAGGTGCGGCACCGCGAGCCGGGTCAGCTCGATCGGGCCGAAGAAGTTCACCTCCATGACGGTCCGGCAGATCGCTTCGGTGGAATCGGCAAAGTGGCCCCAACTGCCCACACCCGCGTTGTTGATGAGCAGGTCGAGCCCACCGAGCGCCGCGACGGCACTTTCGACGAGGCGCCGGCGGTCGCGCGGGTCGGTCAGGTCGGTCGGCACCGCGGTTACGTCTCCGCCGGCCGCGCGCAGTTCATCGGCCAGTGCATTCAGTTTATCCGCGCTGCGCGAAGCGAGCGCAACTCGGGCGCCGGCCCCCACGAGCGCGGAGGCGACCGCCCGACCGATTCCGCCGCCCGCTCCGGTCAGGATGACGCGCTTTCCCCTCAACTCGCGGCTCATGACGTGGCCCCCTTTATGAGTTAGCTTAACGGAGAGGCGAAGCGGAGTGTGCCGGGACAAACCAAACCGAACCAAAAGTGCCCCTTCGCCAGTCGCTCCAGCTTGTGCGGCCGTTACATCCGCACCCCAAAACGCAGGGCCGTTTAGTTCTCGATTGTGCGGGGGTGGGCAGTAAATGGGGGGGAAGTGGAAAATGCCTTGAAAACCACTTCCCCCCATTTACTGCCCACCCCCGCACAATCGAGAACTAAACGGCCCTGCCCCAAAACGGGTTGGGCTTCCCACCCGGCCCTGTCGTTCGGTAGGATTCTACACTTCGCGCTCACACCACAGGGCTGACACCAGGGACGGTGCTATGCGGTGGCTGCTCATCGGCTACATGTTCCTGTTCATCGACCGCCCCTTCGAGGTGTGGCCGTGGCTCGGGGACCTGCGCATCGAGCGCGTCTACATGCTCTTCATCATGGGCGTGTGGGCGATCTACCCCAACAAGCGGTTCCTCCCGAACGTGCAGCACGCGGCCTACGTCGCGTTCGCGACGGCGGTACTGTTCGCGTGGGCCATGAGCCCGTGGTCGGAGTACGGGCAGCCCGTGATTGAAGACTGGCTGAAAATTGTCGTGTTCTACGTGCTGCTCGTGACCACGATCCACGACGAGGAGGGGTTGAAGCACATTGCGGTCGGGTTCCTCACGGTGATGGGGCTGTACCTGCTCCACTCGTTCCGCGAGTACCTCGCCGGGCGGCACACGTACCGGATGGGCATCGCGCGCATGATCGGCGTGGACAGCACGCTCGGCGACCCGAACAGTTTCGGGGCCAGCATCGTGTTCGCGCTCCCGCTCGTCGCGGCACTTTGGAAATCCGGTATCGGTGGGAAGCTCGGGCGGTGGGCGCTGCTCGGGTACGTGGGGCTGTCGTCGCTGTGTGTCCTGCTCACCGGGTCCCGGTCGTCACTCCTCGGCCTGCTGGTCTGGTTCGGCGTCATCATTTGGGGCACGAAGTATCGGTTCAAGGCTCTGTTGCTCTTCGCGGCGCTGGCGCCCGTCGCGTTCGTGGCGCTCCCGGAATCGCTCCAAACG
>DASWYH010001224.1:0-4243 GCA_036405095.1 Gemmata sp.
GAGAGCCGTGGTGTACGGGCACCTCAAGAACCCGCGGGTCGATCCGAGAACCGACGAGGGGGCCACCGACCTGAATCTCACCGGGGTGCTCAAAGACGACCCGGCTCGCGGAACTCAAACCGTGCTCACCCTCCGGAGCTATTTGCCCGTGGTCGGCGATGCGCCGAGCGAGTACCTCGTGTTTTGCACGGCCGCCAAGGGGAAACTGGAACCCACCACCGGCATCCCGTCCTCGGGCGCGGTCGTGGAGTACCTTAAAGGCGCGGCGAAGCTCCCCGAGAACGACCCGACCGCCCGGCTCGCGTATTACTTCGTACACTTGAGTTCCGCGAACGCGGTCATCGCCGGCGACGCCTTCGTGGAGTTCGCCCGCGCCACGGATGCCGACATCGCGAAGGCCGCGAAGCACTTCTCCCCGGCCGCGCTTCAGAAGCTGATCGCGGACGAGAAGACGCCCTCGGAGCGGATCGGGGTGTTCGCCTACCTGTTGGGCGTCAGCGGCGGGGCGAACGACGCCGCGTTCCTCGAAAAGATGCTGAAACAGCAGCCCCTTTCCGTGCGCGCGCAAGACTCGTTCGGCGGGCTGTTGGCGGGGTACGTGCTGCTCGATGCGAAGGGCGGCTGGGCGCTCGCCGCCGCCGTTCTCGCCGACACGAAGCTCCCGTATGCCGTGCGGTTATCGAGCCTGGGAACGGTGCGGTTCTTTCAGGCCGCGCACGGCGCGCGGTGCAAGGCGGACGTGCTCAAGTGCTGTGCGGCGCTCTTGCCCGACGGGGACTTCGCGGACCAGGCGGTTGAAGACCTGCGCCGATGGGGCTGGTGGGATCTGAGTGCGGAGGTGTTCGCGCAGTTCGCGAAGCCCACGCACGCCGCCCCGATCGTCCGACGGGGCATCGTTCGCTATGCTCTCTCTTGTCCCAACGACGACGCCAAAAAGTTCCTCGCCACGGTCCGCCAGAGCGATCCGAAGTTGGTCGCCGCGGTCGAGGAAATGCTGAAACTGTACGCCCCCGCCCCCCCACTCAAGAAGTAGCCGTGCTCAACCTCCCACAAACGCAGTTCTCCGTGTCCCCGGATTCGCCCACGAGCCTCGGGGCCGACTGGCTGATCTCCGGTGTCTGGGCAGACGAGCCGTACACCGGGCCGTGTGCGGAACTGCTCACGGCCCTGCGCGAGTCCGGTGACTTCAGCGGGAAGCACCTCGAACTCGTGCCCATATTGAACCCCGCCGGGTTGACCGCGAAGCGGCTCCTCTTCTTGGGGCTGGGCAACCGCGCGGACGCCACGCGCGCGCGGCTCCACGACGCCGCCGCCGCTGCGGCCCGGCACGCCACCACGAAGAAGGTCGGCACGGTCGCGTTCATCGTACCCGCGCCGGAGTTCACGCTCGCGATCGGGGTGGGGCTCGCCCAGGGGTGCCAGGGGCCGGGGGTTCGCAAAACCACCCCAACGCGGTTCGCCCCGGGTTACCTGCTCCTATTAGGTGGGGACGAAGCCGCGCTGCCGCGCGTCCGCGCGGAGGCCCGCGCGCTGTGGCTGGCCCGCGAACTGGTCAATACGCCCCCGCGCGAGCTGTACCCCGAGACCTTCGCGGTCGCCGCGGCCGCCGCCGGGCGCGGGGCGGGGTTCGAGGTCGAGGTGTGGGACGAGTCGCGGATCGCCGCGGAGCGCATGGGCTCGCTGCTGGGCGTCGCGCAAGGCTCGGCGCGCCCGGCCCGCGTTGCGGTTCTCCGGTACAACGGCAACCCCGGCGGCCCGGTTCTGGGGCTGGTGGGCAAGGGCGTCACGTTCGACAGCGGCGGGCTGTCGCTGAAGCCGAGCGACGGCATGGTGGACATGAAGTGCGACATGGCCGGCGCCGCCGCGGTACTGGCGGGCGTGCAGGCGGTCGCGGAGCTGAAGCTCCCGGTGAACCTGCTCGGGGTGCTGGCGCTCGTGGAGAACATGCCGAGCGGGAACGCGCTGAAGTTGGGCGATGTGCTCACCGCGCGCAACGGGAAAACCATCGAGGTGCTCAACACCGACGCCGAAGGGCGGCTGATCCTCGCCGACGCGCTGTGCTTCGCGACGGAGCACACGAAGTTCGTGGTGAACTTCGCCACGCTCACGGGCGCGTGCATGGTCGCCCTCGGGACCGAAACCTCGGGCCTCATGACCAACACCGACGCCTGGGGCGATCAAATTCTGGCGGCCGTGGCGCGCGCGGGTGAGCGCGCGTGGAAGCTCCCGATGGACGCGAGCTACGACGGGTTGATCAAGAGCAAGGTGGCCGACATGCGGAACACGGGCGGGGGCCGCTGGGCGGGCGCGATCGCGGGCGGGAAGTTCCTCGAACAGTTCGTCGGTGACGCGAATTGGGTTCACCTCGACATCGCCGGGCCGTCGTTCGCAGAGGGCGAATCGGCGGCCCTGGACGCCGGCGGCACCGGGTGCATGGTCCGCAGCATCGTGGAAATGGCACGGGGCTTCGGGACAGCTTGACGTGTCGGAAGCGTGCAGGGTGGAACGCTTCCGGCACATATGCCCGCGTTACTTCTTCTTCGCGGGGAACTGCCAGTTCTCGTCGAACAGCCCGGCCGCGACCACCTCATACGCCGCCGGGTCTTTTGCGGTCGGTGTGGGTTTGATAACGGCCCAGTCGCCGAGCCGCGGGTACAGGAGTGCGTTGGTGCCCTTCAGGTCCGCTTCCTTGAACGTGTGCCCGCTGTTGATAACGACGTAACGGTTCGGGCTCAGCGGGTTTGGGTAGATCAGCACCGGAACGTGCGTCTTCGGGTCGTATTCGGTGCCGTTCACGACGAGTTTGTCTTTTGTCCAGGTGATCGGCAGCTTCGGCAGCACCTTTGCGATGAGCGGGTTACTCTCTGGATCGCCGAACAGCACAAGATTGCCGCTCGGCCGGTTGTCGGTTTCTTTCACCTCACCCACCGGCAATTTCCCGCGAAAGTACTTATCCCAGACGAGCGAGAACTGATCGACCGCTGCGGTCGTGTGTTTGTCGGTTGCTGGCGAGAAGCCCGCGGCGCTCGACTTCACCACGAGGAAGCGTGACAGGAACGCATCGTCGATCGGCCCCTGAAGTTCTTTGCGCTTGCGAAGTTCGCCCCGCCAGTTGCTGACATCGGCGCGGGCCCATTTGCCTTCGGTTTTGACCAGTAAAAGCGCCGAAGCGTTCGGCTTCGTTCCTTGAGTCGCGACGTTTTGCCCGTCGATCGTGATTTCCGCCGGGAACACAGGATCGTTGCCCCCGCGGATGAAGCGGATGGCGGCAATGTTTGTGGTGGTGAGCCGGAGCGCGTCCTTTGTCCAGCGCGAATCGATGACCGCTTTTTCGTAGTGCCGGTCGAGAGCTTCGATGTCCCCGTGCCCGAAGTCGAAGTATCGGGTTGTGTAGGTCACGAACCGCACCCGCTCGGGGAACTTGCGGTCGGTCGCGAGGTGTTTTTTGAACTCCGCTTCGGCCTTGTCCTGCCACGGCTTCGGCATCTGGTGCTCAAGTCCGGGTGCGATCAGGTGTGTGAACTTCAACGGTTCTTTGAAGCCTTTGAGCGCGTTCTCGATGTTGTCGGCGGCCTTCTTTTGTGCGTCCTTCTCACCCGAGTACGCGACCACGGGCACGTTAAACGCATTCTCGGCGTAGTCCACCGCGTCGTAGATGCGCAGACACTTTTCAACGTGGTCCGGCAGCTCCTTTGGCAGGCCGCTAACGTAACCGTGGGTCGCGGTGAACCCGGCACCGGGGCCGATGGCAGCGAATTGGAACGGGTGGTGCAAGCCGAGGTGCCAGGTGCCCGCGCCACCCATCGAGAACCCGCGAAGGACGATGCGACCGAGATCAATCGCGGACGCGCCGCGCCGTTCCTCGAAATTGATGAACGCACGAACCGAGTCGACCACGTCTGCCTCCCCGGCCCACCGGTAGGCGTTGTTCCCGCGCCCGTACACTTCGAGGATCACGTGATCCAGGTCCTTTGGCGCGGCGCCTTGGTGCGTCGCGATAAACTTGGCCTCGGTCAGTGAACCGTCGCGCCCGTGAAGAACGATATCCAGGCGCCACTTTTTCTTGGGGTCTTTGCCGTAATCCGCCGGGAGCAGTACCGCGTAAGGTTGGATCGAGTTGTCGAGATCTTCCGCGAGGTACGCGCGCACCACCCACTTGCCCGGGGCGTCGCGCCACACGGCCTTCCCGCCCTCGGCTTGCTTCGCCCGCGCCAACCCCTGATCGAGCGTCGTGAGCGCCCAC
>DASWYH010001225.1:0-3978 GCA_036405095.1 Gemmata sp.
GGTTAAATCGCTCCTTGGTCCCCTTCCGGCGCCGCAATCGTGCCCACGCGCCGCGGCACCGCAGCCGCGTACAGACACAGCACCGAGAAATCTGAAACCGAAACGGCCGGTATCGTTTACAGTTAGGTCAAGTAGTTCCGACGTCTCTCTTCCTGCTCCCGGAGCCGACCCATGCAATCCCGTCGCGACTTCCACGCCAAGCTGATCGGGTCCGCGATCACGTTCTCCCTGATCGAGACGCTCTGGTCGCGTGACCTGTTCGCCGATGGCGCCAAGCCCACCATCCGGAAGTGGGTCGGGGAACTGGTCGAACTCGCCAAAGACCTGAGGGGCCAGAAGCTCACCGACCTCCAGTTCCAGACCAAGATGGAAGACCTGTACAAGCGGGTGGACCTGACCGACCTCTGCGCGCTCATCAAGTTCGACGAGGCGGAAAAGAAGAAGCTCCCCGACACCGGGGCCGCGAACTTCGGGTTCGACCTGTCGAAAGTGGAGGGGCTGCCCGCGGACATCGGGTTCGGTAAGCAGATTTTCGGCTGCAAAAAGGGGCGGTCGATCGTGCCGCACGGGCACGCGAACATGTGTACCGGGTTCATCATTCTCAAGGGCAAGTGGCACGGGCGCCACTACGATCGGCTGGAGACCAAGCCCGACCACTACGTCATCCGGCCCACCATCGACCGCACCTTCGGGCCGGGCGAACTCTCAACGATCTCCGATCACAAGGACAACGTCCACTGGTTCGAGGCGACGAGCGAGACGGCGTTCATCTTCAACGTCCACGTGATCGGGTACGACAAGACGATCAAGGAATCGAGCGGGCGGCTGTACCTGGACCCGAACGGCGAGAAGCTCGCGGGCGGGCTGGTGAAGGCGCCGAAAATGACCTCGGCCGAGTGCCACAAAAAGTACGGCTGAGGGCGCCGCTGCGAGTGTGAGGCTCACAACGGATGGGCCGCGCAGTTCGGTTCTTGCGCGGGCGGGCGGGCTCCCGCCCCCCGGTTCGGCGCGAATCGCGGGACCGGCGCCCGCCGCTCGGTCGATATTGTGCTCGCGAGCCGTTTTAGGGGGGGCGGCGCTCCTGTCTGGCGTCATACAACGACATTTGTTACATGTACACCGGAATTGGGTTCTCGTACCCGCCTCACCATGTGGTTCCGTGATGACTCAACTGTTCGGGGCAGCCCTCCGCGGGACGGGCCGAGCGCTGCCCGCCCGCGTTGTCCCCAACCAAGAGTTCACCGACGTTCTGAAGCTGAACACGTCGGACGAGTGGATTCGTACCCGCACCGGTATTCGTGAGCGCCGGTACGTCGGGCCGGGCGAAACGTCGGCGTCGCTCGGCACGATCGCCGCCCGTAACGCGATTGCGGATGCCGGGTTGCGCCCCGAAGATATCGACCTCATCATCTGCGCGACTGTCACGCCCGACATGATGTGCCCGGCGAACGCGGCCCTCATTCAAGCCGCTCTCGGGTGCCGCCCGGTGCCCGCGTTCGATGTCACGGCCGCGTGTACGGGGTTTCTGTATGCGCTCTCGATCGGGACACAGTTCGTCCGCACGGGGGGCGCGAGGCACGCGCTGGTGATCGGGGCCGAGGTGCTGTCGCGGACGCTCGACTTCACCGACCGCAACTCGTGCATCCTGTTCGGCGACGGGGCCGGCGCGGTGGTGCTCGGGGCGACGTGTGTTCTGAACACGGGGGTCCGCTCGGTCCGCCTCGCCTGCGACGGCGCCCGGCAGGAGCTGATCCAGTTGCCGAGCCGGGTGACCCCGAACCCGGCCCCCGGCGCGCCCCACCTGCCGCAGCTCGAACACATGCGCATCAGCGGGCGCGAGGTGTTCCGGTTCGCGGTCACGCGCATGGTGGAGATCATCAAGGAGGCCGAGCGCGACGCCCACGAGATGGGGCTCAGCGGGATCGACCTGCTGATCCCTCACCAGGTCAACCAGCGCATCATCGATTCGGCCCTCGAATCCACCGGGTTCCCGGCGGACAAGGTGATGATGAACCTCGACAGGTACGGGAACACGTCGGCCGCGAGCGTCCCCATCGCGCTCGACGAGGCCAAGCGCACGGGCCGGTGCAAGCCCGGGGACACGGTGCTGCTCGTGGCCTTCGGCGGCGGGCTGACCTGGGGCAGCGCGTTCGTCACGCTCTGACGCACCGCGGCTACAACTGCTGACCCGCGAGCCAGCCGGTGCTCCACGCGGACTGGAAATTGTACCCGCCGATCCACCCGTCCAGGTCGAGCACCTCGCCCGCGAAGTACAGCCCCGCAGCCCGCTTGCTCTGCATCGTCCGCGAGTCCACTTCGTCCAAACTGACCCCGCCCGCGGTGACCTCCGCCTTCTCGAACCCGAGCGTGCCGCGCAGCGGCAGCCGGAGCCGCTTGATTGCCGCCACGAGCGCGAGCCGGTCGGGCTTCGCGAGCGCCGCGGCCTTGCGATCGACCGCCAGCCCGCACAGCGCGAGCAACTGATCGGCGAGCCGCCGGGGCACCTTCTCCGCGAGCACCACGGCGAGTTGCTTCTTCCCCGACGCCAGCGCTTCGGCCTGGAGGAAGGCATCGAGTGCGGGTTCCGGTTCGGTCGGGAGGAAGTCCGCTTCGAGCACCAGGGAGCGCGGGTCCGCGTGACCGCTGACGGCCCGGCTCACGTCGAGCGGCGCCGGCCCGGTGAGCCCGAAGTGCGCGAACAGCATCGACCCGCGCCTTTGGGCCAGCGCTTTCCCCTGTGGGGGCAGCACCTTGAGCCCCACATCGGGGAGGGTGATCCCGCGCAACGCGCCGACCCACTCGGGTTGCACGGTGAGCGGGACCAGTGCCGGGCTCTGGGGGCGGATGGTGTGCCCGAACTTCGCCGCGAGGGCGTAGCCGTCGCCGGTGGTGCCGCACCCGGGGTACGACCGCCCGCCCGTGGTGAGCAGCACCCGTTCAGCGGTCAGCACCCGTAAAGACGTGGATACCCGGAACCCGCCTTCGGGGTGCGGCTCCACGTCGCGGACCGGTTCATTGAGGGCGAGGGTGGCGCCGCTGCGGGCGAGGCGCTTCAGGAGCGCGTCGAGCACGTCAACGGCGCGGTCGCTGACCGGGAACACCTTGCCCGTGTCCTCGACTTTGGTGGCGACCCCTTCGGCGTTGAAGAGCGCGACCGTTTCGCGCGGCCCGAGGTTCGCCAGCGCGGAGTGCAGGAACTTCCCGTTCGGGCCGAACGCTTCGACGATCCCGCGGGCGTCGCAGTCGTGGGTGATGTTGCACCGGGTGCCGCCGGACATGAGGATCTTCACGCCGGGCTTCTTGCCCTTCTCCAAAAGCAGCACCCGCCGCCCCCGCTCGGCGGCGCGGATTGCGGCCACGAGGCCCGCCGCACCGGCCCCGCAGATGATCGCGTCGTAGTCAAACACCGTCCTGGACTCCGTACAGGCAACGCAGCGGTATCAAAACTCAGTTAGGTCCGACCAAGCGAAGTCAGACTCGGAAAAGGGTTGTCGCTCATCGACCACGCGAGCGAACCTTCGCAGTGCGTCTTCCAGAGCTTCTTCCACCGTGTCACCTAATCCAGCCTCGCCCTCCCGATGCCCATCTGAGCCACGGGGAGCGACATTAAGTACAGCCACAAACGAACCGCTCGCGCGCTCAATGACTTTGACCTTGAAACTGGGAAAGGGCAGTCGCTCCAACGGAGGGCCGATCTGGAAAACGGCGACCACTCGCTCAATGGGGCCAAGCCCTTCCACTCGCAGTTCTCGCCAGTCTGGCATGGCTTGGTTCTCAGATCGTGGGGAAGTGACGTATATTTGCCTCGCACCGGGTGCCGCCGGACATGAGGATCTTCACGCCGGGCTTCTTATTGCGGGTTCATTGCTGAGGCTTCGGTAATGATGGCTCACGACGGCAGCCGAAGTAGTCGCACACCCGTTGTTGGAGTTCCTCGGCGGTGAGCTTCCGATCGGGTTCGACCACCGCTCGCTTGCC
>DASWYH010001226.1:0-14259 GCA_036405095.1 Gemmata sp.
CCCCGCTGGAGTAGCTCAGGTTCCCGTAATCCGGGGACTGGCCCACCCCGCCGCTGTTCTTGTAGTCGCCGGCGCACGCGGCGTAGTCCGATTGTGAGAGCACCCACGTCGGCCCGGCGAAGCTCTCCTCCTCCCGCGTCACGTCGGCGAACGGGTCCGAGGGGCACAGGAACATGGGGAACTTCTTGCTCAGGAGCCCGTAGTTGTTGCCCTGCCAGGAGTGGACCTTGAAGTCCAGTTGCGTGTACACGGCATTCTGCTCCACGTCCGCGAGAATCTTGGGCTGCCAGTTCCAGCGCACCGGGTTGGACCCGTTGTCGTGGAACTCGGAGGTGGGCAACCGGTTGCTGCGGTCGTGGTAGTTGTGGAGCGCGAGCCCGATCTGTTTGAGGTTGTTGGAGCACTTCATGCGCGCCGCCGCCTCGCGCACCTTTTGGACGGCGGGCAGCAGCAGGCCGATCAGGATGGCAATAATCGCGATCACGACGAGCAACTCGATGAGCGTGAACCCGTGGCGGGAGAAACGCATGAACGCACCCCAGGAAAATGAATCGAGGTAGGCGACGCGGGAAGTCTAACCCGGCAGAAGTGCGTCTGTCGAATGGGATTTTCTCGAATCGATCAGATTTTATCTCGGGCGGGTGCCGTGAAAGTCGGCGTTCCATCTGTGTTCTACAGGTGGCCCCTCAGCGTGCTCGAAGGCCATCGTGGCATAATGATTTGGCAATGCGGGGTTCAGGGGCTCGCACGACCCGCGCCCACTGAGCTGTGAACCCGGGGACAAGTTGCGTTTCGGTCGCTGGGACGACACGGGTGTGGTTGACGTGCCCCCCGCCCTTGTGGGTGGGGGGGCGGCAAAAAGGCGACACCGTCAGCGGGCGCGTGTGAGGCCGGTGTGTCGAGGGAACCGACGCACGTTGAGCACATGTGGGGCGTTTACCGGTGCGGCCGGGACGGCCGCGGTCCCAGGGCGTGGCCGGTGCGCGCCGGGGGCGGTTCGTTCGGGGGGATACCGTTAGCGGGAGGCTGTGTGCGGCGTGAGACGGTTACGCGGAGGCCGGCGCGCCGTTGAGCACACGCGGGGCGTTTACCGGTGCGGCCGGGACGGCCGCGGTCCCAGGCAACGCACGAGTCGGGTTGTCGCCCCCCTCACTCGGTGCGTGAATACTTCGCGATGATCGCGCGGGCCGTTCGCAGCCCGTCCACGGCCGCCGACACGATGCCGCCCGCGTACCCGGCGCCTTCACCCACGGGGTACAGCCCCGGCACCCCGGGCGATTCGCGCGAATCGCCGTCGCGGTCGATGCGCACCGGCGAGCTGCCCCGCGCTTCGGGGCCGACGAGCACCGCGTTCGCGAGGAACTTGCCGTGCCACCGGCGGTCCATTTGCGGTAAACCGTGTCTGACCGCCTCCGCCACCAGGGGCGGGAGGACCGCCCGCAGGTCGGTCGGCACCACCCCGCGCGGGTAACTGCACTCCGGGCGTGCGGTGCTGGGGGTGCCGCTCACAAAGTCCCTCGCGCGCTGAACGGGGGAGCGGTATTCCGTGCCGCCGCCGAGTTCAAACGCCTTCGCTTCGTACTTCTCCTGGAGCCGCACGCCGGCTAACACGTCCGAGCCCTCAAACGCGCTCACGGGGACCGTCACCACCAGCCCGCTGTTGGCGAACTCGGAGTCGCGCTTCGAGAGGCTCATCCCGTTCGTGCAGAAGTAGCCTTCCTGCGAGACGCTGGGGATGATGTAGCCGCCGGCGCACATGCAGAACGTAAAGAGGTCGTGCTCGCCGCTCGCGACCAGGGAGTAATCGGCGTTCCCGAGCAGCTCCTCGTACCGCTCGTGGCGGGGGCCGAACTGGACCTCGTTGACCACCTCCTGGCGGTGCTCGATGCGGACGCCGAACTGAAACGGCTTCTGCGCCATGGGCACGCCGCGCCGCGCGAGCATCTGATAGGTGTCGCGCGCGCTGTGCCCGATCGCCAGCACTACCACGGAAGCCGGGATGAACCCCGACGACGTGTTCACGCCCTTGAACCCGCCCGCGTCGAACTGCACATCCTCGGCGCGTGTGAGGAACCGGACCTCCCCACCGAAGGCTTCGATCTTTTGCCGGATCGCCTTCACGACCGCCGGGAGCCGGTTGCTCCCGAGGTGCGGGCGGTGGTAATACAGGATGCTCGGTTTCCCGGGCTGTTGGCCCTTGCACTCCGCGAAGAGTTCCAGCACGCGAAGCACGTCCGGGCCGGTGCCGCGACACGTGAGCTTGCCGTCCGAAAAGGTGCCCGCCCCGCCCTCACCGAACAGGTAGTTGCTCTCGGGGTGGAACGCGCCGCCCCCGTCGAAGGCTTTGACGTCGCGGATGCGATCGTTCACCTTGGTGCCGCGTTCCAACACGATCGGGCGGTAGCCGTGGAGCGCGAGGAAGTACGCGCACACCAGCCCGCCCGGTCCGGAGCCGATGACGACGGGCCGAGAGGGCAGGGGGGTGCCCCCCGGCTCCGGCATCGAGAACGGCGGTTCCTCGTGCAACTCGACCTGCGCGGCCCCCCGCGCGCGGGCCACCACCGCGGCCTCGTCGGTGGGGAGATCGAGGTCGAAGTTGTAGACGAACCGGAGCTGCCGTTTGTCGCGGAGGTCGAGCGCCTTGCGCACGATGCGCCAGCGCCCGAGATCGGTCGGCTGAACGCCGAGCGCGCGGGCGAGGTGGTTCGGGAGCGCGGCTTCCGGTTCGTCCACCGGCAGCCGCAAGTTAGAAACGCGAATAGCCATGCGGTGATTGTACGCGCCGGGCCGTTTACGGGGCACTGCGCCCGAAAGCGGGGCCGCTCGCGCGTACAATCCGCTGAACACGCCCGGTTCGCGTGTCCGGGGGTGCGATTCTACAGAATCGAGTTGTCCGGCCCCGCGTCATTGGGTAGACTTCATAAACCGCCTCGAAATTCGGCTCGATTCGCTGCCCGGCGCACGGACCCGCCATGCCGGAACTGAAGCCCGCTTCTGAAACCGCGTTCGATCACGGCTTGCGCCGCCAGGCCATCGTTCGGGCCATCCTGACGGACATCTTCCACGGGAAGTACCGTGCCGGGCAGCGGCTCGTCACGGAGGCACTGGCCACACGATTCGGCGTGAGTCACACACCGATCCGCGAAGCGCTGATCGAACTCGGGACGAGCGGCGTGGTGAACCTGTTGCCGAACCGCGGCGCGGTCGTGCGCAAGGTGACCGCGCGCGACGTGCGCGAGGTGCTCCAGGTGCGGAAGGTGTTGGAGTGCGAAGCGGTTCGCGGGGCCGCCCGCCGCGCCGATCGCGCCCGAGTGGACGCGATCCGGGGCGAGATCGTGGCCCTCGCCGGGATGCCGCCCGGACCGGACGCGGTCGCGGTGGCCCGCGACCTGGATAACACGCTCCACGATTTCATTTGTGCGAGTTGCGGGAATAGCTTTCTACAATCCGAGTTGACCCGGCTGCGCACCCTCTATCAAGCGTTCCGGGATGTGACCTGGGATCTGGAAGAGGCGCGCAGCGACTTCCACCGGATCGGCGTCGAGGCCGCGGAGCACCTCGCGATCACCGACGCGCTCCGCGCCCGAGACGCCCGGGCCGCGGTCCGCGCGATGACGAGCCACATCCGCAGTGGTGTGAAGTACTGGCTGCAAGTCAGCACGAACCTGGATCCGTCTTGATGAGCGTTCGCCCCATTGAGGTAGCCTTGATGCCACGACCTCTCTCGTATTTGCCGCCTCTCGCCTGCGCGGCTCTGTGCGCGGTTCTCGTGACACCGTTCGGGCCGGCCGGTGTGCGGGCGGATCAGCCGAAACCCGTGCAACCGGTCAACGCGCCGTCCGCAAAGGCGAACCCCGGCGGGATCGAGTACAACCGCGACATCCGGCCCATCCTCGCGGAAACGTGCTTCGCCTGCCACGGCCCCGACAGCGCGGCCCGCAAGGCGGGTTTGCGGCTCGACCAGCGCGAGGCCGCGATCGAGGCCGGCGCGATCGTCCCCGGGAAGCCCGACAAGAGCGCCCTCGTGGCCCGCATCCACGCGGACGGCGAGCCGGAACTCATGCCGCCGGTCAAGACCAACAAGAAGCTGACCGCCGCCCAGCGGGCCCTCCTCGCGAAGTGGATCGAGGCCGGGGCCGAGTACCAGCCGCACTGGTCGTTCATCCCCCCCGTGCGGCCCGCCGTTCCGGAAGTGAAAGACAAGAGTTGGGTGCGCACCCCGATCGACGCGTTCGTGCTCGCGAGGCTCGAAGCCGCGGGCCTGAAGCCCGCGCCCGAGGCCGATCGCCGCACGCTCGCGCGCCGGCTCGCCCTCGACCTGACCGGGCTCCCCCCGGAACCCGAAGACGTGGAGGCATTTGTTGCGGACAAGGACGCGAACTACTACGAGAAGTTCGTTGACAAGATGATGGCGTCGCCGCACTGGGGCGAGCACCGCGGGCGCTACTGGCTCGATTACGCCCGCTACGCGGACACCCACGGCATCCATTTCGACAACTTCCGCGAGGTCTGGGCGTACCGCGACTGGGTCATCAGCGCGTTCAACCGGAACCTGCCGTTCGACCAGTTCACCATCGAGCAGCTCGCCGGCGACCTGCTCCCGAACCCGACGCTCGACCAGCGGGTCGCGACCGGGTTCAACCGGTGCAACATCACCACGAACGAGGGCGGGGTGATCGCCGAAGAGTACGTGGTGCTGTACGCCCGGGACCGGACCGAAACCACGTCGCAAGTGTGGATGGGGCTGACCACCGGGTGCGCTGTGTGTCACGACCACAAGTACGACCCGATTTCGCAGCGGGACTTCTACTCGCTGTCCGCGTTTTTCAACAACACCACGCAGAACGCGATGGACGGGAACGTCCCGAACACGCCGCCGATCATCCAGGTGCCGAAGCCAGAGGACCGCGCGCGGTTCGACGCGCTCGGCCAGGAAATGGCCGCCGCGAAGGCGAAAGTGGACGCCCGTAAGTCCGCCGCGCGGGCCAACTTCGCCGAGTGGCTCAAGACCGCGAAGGCCGAGGACTTTGCGGGCAAGATTCCGACGCAGGGGCTCGTGTTCCACGCGCCGCTCAAAGAAGGGAAGGGGAAAGAAATCGCCGTCCGGATCGGCGACAAGGAACAAAAAGCAACTTTCGAAGCGGGCTACGCCTGGGCCAACGGGAAGGACAAGAGGCTCGCGTTCACCATCCAAAACGGCACGAAGGCGCTTGAGTTCAAGGACGTGGGGGACTTCGACCGCACGCAGCCCTTCGCGGTGTCGATGTGGGTATCGATCGGCGGGCGCGGGAAGAACGGCGCGATCCTCGGGCGCATGGACGAGGCGAACGCCCACCGCGGCTGGGACGTGTGGATCCAGAACGACCGGATCGCGACGCACTTCATCAACTCGTGGCCGGAAAACGCGGTGAAGGTGGTCGCTAAGGCGCCGCTCCAGCCGAACAAGTGGACCCACGTCACCGTGGCGCACGACGGCACCGGCAAGTCCGGCGGGATCAAGATTTACTACGACGGGCAACCGCAACCCCAGGACGTGGAGGCCGACGCGCTGAAAGCCCCCACGCGAACGACGGTCCCCTTCAAGATCGGCCAGCGCCACACGACCGGGCGCGTGAACGGGATCGCGCTCGAAGACCTCCGCATCTACGATCGGCAGATCACGGGGATCGATGCGCAACAGCTTTCGGGCTCGCGCCGCACGGTGGACATCCTCACGAAGTCCGAAGACAAGCGGTCGCCACAGGAAAAGGAAGAACTCTTCACGTGGTGGCTGGTGTCACAGGACAAGGCGTACCGCGACCTCTCCGCCGCCTACCGAAAGCTCCAGGACGAGGAGGTGGCCATCAAATCGCGCGGGACGATCGCGCACGTCATGAACGAGCGCGCGAACAGCGAACCCGGTGCGTTCGTCCTCTTCCGGGGCGACTACGACAAGCGCCGCGACCCGGTGAAGGCCGACACGCCGAGAGCCATGCCCGCGATGCCGAAAGACCTGCCCCGCAACCGCCTGGGGCTCGCGCGGTGGCTCGTGTCGAAGAACCATCCGCTCACGGCGCGGGTCACGGTGAACCGGTTCTGGCAGGAACTCTACGGAACGGGTCTGGTGCGCACCAGCGGTGACTTCGGCATCGCCGGCGAACTGCCGAGCCACCCCGAACTGCTGGACTGGGTGGCGGTCGAATTTAATTCCCACTGGGATATCAAGAAGTTCTTCAAGCTGCTGGTGACGAGCGCGACGTACCGACAGGCGGCGGTCGCGACGCCCGAAAAGCTCGACAAGGACTTCGACAACCGGCTGATGTCGCGCGGCCCCCGGTTCCGCATGGACGCCGAGATGATCCGCGACCAGGCGCTCGCGGCGAGCGGGCTCCTGGTGCGCAGGCTCGGCGGGCCGTCGGTGAAGCCGTACCAGCCGGAGGGCGTGTGGGAGGCGGTCGCGATGATCGGCTCCAACACCCGCGACTACAAGCGCGACACCGGCGAGAAGCTGTACCGGCGGAGCATGTACACGTTCTGGAAGCGGTCCGCGCCGCCCGCGTCGATGGAGGTGCTGAACGCGCCGAACCGGGAAACCTGTACGGTCCGCCGGGACCGCACCAACACCCCGCTCGCGGCGCTGCTCACGCTGAACGACGTGCAGTTCGTCGAAGCGGCCCGGGTGCTGGCCGAAAAGGCCCTCGGCGCCGCCCCGGCGGACGAGCCGCGCATCGACTTCATCTCAAAGCGCCTACTCGCGCGCTCCTTCCGGGCGGAAGAACTCGCGATCGTGAAGGACACGCTGAAGACCCTTCGCGCCCATTACAAGGCGGAGCCCGCGGAGGCCAAGAAGCTGATCGCGTTCGGCGAGTCAAAACCCGACGCCAAGCTCGATGTCAGCGAACTGGCCGCGTGGACCATGCTCGCGAACCAGCTCATGAACCTGGACGAGGTGTTGAACAAATAGGTGGCGGTGTGGTCCGCTCGCTCCGCGCGCGAGGTGACAAGGGATCTCACCGCGGAGCGAGCGGACCGCACTGTTCGAGCGCCTGCGCGGCGACGTTGCCGAGAACCCCGTCCGGGCACAATTACGGCCCGGGCGTTTCCTTCCGTACTCACGGAACCTGTTGCTGTCACCGGCGCGGGTTCTTAACTCCGACCGCTCGCGAGCGAGCGGACCACTCTGCACGAGACCTCGTATGACGCTTTTCGATAACCCGCGCGCCCTCGAACTGACCCGCCGGCACTTCTTCGCGTCCACCGGGCTGTCGGTGGGGGCGATGGCGCTCGCGAGCCTCACCGGGCGCGGCGCCGAACGCGCCCCGGTGCCGCGCAAAGGCGCGGACACCGCCACCGGGATCGGGGCCGCGCTCCCGCACACGCACTTCCCGACCAAGTGCAAGAACGTCATCTACTTCCACATGGTCGGCGGCCCGGCCCAGATGGACCTGTACGACTACAAGCCCAAGATGCAGGAGTACTACGACAAGGATCTGCCCGAGAGCATCCGCAAGGGCCAGCGCCTCACCACCATGACCAGCGGGCAGGCCCGGTTCCCGATCGCACCCAGCCGCTACCGGTTCAAGCAAAAGGGCGCGTGCGGGATGTGGATGAACGACGAACTGCTGCCGTACACCGCGAAGATGGCCGATGACATGGTGTTCATCCGATCCATGCACACCGAGGCCATCAACCACGAGCCCGCCATCACCCACATGCAAACGGGGAACATGGTGACCGGGCGGCCGTGCCTCGGCGCGTGGGCCAGCTACGGGCTCGGGTCGCTCAACCAGAACCTGCCGACCTTCGTGGTGATGGTGGCGAAGCCCTCCAACCAGGACCAGGTGCAGGCGATCTCGGCGCGGCTGTGGCAGTCCGGGTACTTGCCGGGCGAGCACGCCGCGGTGAGCTTCCGCGCGGCGAACGACCCGATCCTGTTCATCAACAACCCCCCGGGGGTGTCGCCCGAGGTGCGCCGCACCACCCTCGACGGCCTCAGCAAGTTGAATGAATTGAACCACGACCGGCTCCACGACCCCGAGACGAAGACCCGCATCGCGCAGTACGAGATGGCGTACCGGATGCAGTCGAGCGTGCCCGAACTGGCCGACCTCACCAAGGAGCCGCAGACCGTACTCGACCTGTACGGCCCGGACGTGAAGAAGCCGGGCAGCTTCGCGAACACCGCTCTCACTGCGCGGCGGCTCGTGGAGCGCGGGGTCCGGTTCGTGCAGGTGTACCACAACAACTGGGACCACCACGGGAACCTTGCCGGGCGGATGAAGGACCAGTGCCGGGACGTCGATCAGCCGTGCTGGGGGCTGATTCAGGATCTGAAGCGCCAGGGGCTGTTTGACAGTACGCTGGTGATCTGGGGGGGCGAGTTCGGCCGCACCATTTACAGCCAGGGCGGCATCAGCAAGGACAAGGACGGGCACACCAATTACGGCCGCGACCACCACCCGCGGTGCTTCACAATGTGGATGGCGGGCGGCGGCGCGAAGGGCGGCACGATCTACGGCGAAACCGATGATTTCAGCTACAACATCGTCAAAGATCCGGTCCACGTGCGCGACTTGCACGCGACGATCTTGCGGCTGCTCGGCATCGATTGCGACAAATTCAGCTACCGGTATCAGGGGCTGGATCAGAAGCTGATCGGCGTCGAGAAGGCGCACATCATCAAGGCGCTAATCGCCTGATCCACGGCTCGCTGACGCGGTCGCATTTTTGGCGACCCCCGCCCTTGCGGGCGGGGGTGTCACGTCCACCACTCTCTGGCGGTTGCGGCGCCCGCTTGAAATCAGTGGGCTTGGCGCCGGGCGCGCCATTTCGGTTGGCACCGGGGCCGCTTTGGCGCACAATGAACACCACCCGCCTTCTTCGTTCCCACGAGGCCGCTCGATGTCCGACACGACCCGTCGCACCTTTTTGCAATCCACCGCCGCGACCGCCGCGTCGGTCGCCATCCTGCCGGGCGCGTTTGCGGCCGGGAACGACACGCTCAGGATCGGCCTCGTCGGCTGCGGCGGACGCGGCACCGGGGCCGCCAAGGAGGCGCTCCGTGCCGACCCGAACGTGAAACTGGTCGCGATGTGCGACGCCTTCCCCGAGTACCTCGATAAGAGCCTCGGGAACCTCAAGAACATCAAGGACATCGCCGGAAAGATCGACGTGCCCCCGGAGCGGAAGTTCACCGGGTTCGACGGCTACCAGAAGCTCATCGACTGCGTGGACGTGGTGCTGCTCTGCACCCCGCCCGGGTTCCGGCCCGTTCACCTGAAGGCCGCGATCGAGGCCGGCAAACACGTGTTCTGTGAGAAGCCCGTGGCGGTGGACGTGTCCGGCGCCAAATCGGTGATCGAAACCGCGAAGCTCGCCAAGAAGAAGAACCTGAGCCTGTGCTCCGGGTTCTGCTGGCGGTACTTCCACCCGATGCGCGAGACGGTGAAGCCGATCCACGACGGCGCGATCGGCGACATCACCGCCATGCACATCACCTACCTCGCCGACGAACTCTGGCACAAGGGGACCGACCCGAAGTGGACCCCGATGGAGTACCAGATGCGGAACTGGTACTACTACACGTGGCTGAGCGGCGACTTCATCGTCGAGCAGCACTGCCACAACTTCGACAAGGTGAACTGGGTGCTCGGCGGCAAGACCCCGGTCGCCGCGACCGGGGTGGGCGGCCGGCAGGTGCGGCGCGACCCGAAGTTCGGGCACATCTACGACCACTTCGCCACCACCCTGGAGTTCGATGGCGGGCTGAAGGTGTTCTCGTTCTGCCGCCAGATGAGCAAGCTGCACCGCGAGGTGAACGACCACGTCATCGGCACCAAGGGCCAGGCCCAACTGATGAAGTGGATGGTGCAACCGGCCGGCGGGAAGGCGCGGTCGTTCGACGACCCGGGCGCCAAAGACATGTACCAGGTGGAGCACGACGAACTCTTCGCCGCGATCCGCGCGGGCAAGTACATCAACGACGGCGAGAGCGCCGCGCACAGCACGCTGATGGCGATCCTGGCCCGTGAGGCGGCCTACACGGGCAAGCGCCTGACGTGGAAAGAGTTGCTCGCGTCCGATCAGAACCTCGCTCCGTCGAAGTACTCCTGGGACGCGCCGATCGACGAGAAGCCCCGCGTTCCGATGCCCGGCACTTACAAGATCGCCTGAGACACAGTCCGATTGCGGTTGTCTGTTCTGGGTTCGGTTCTGTGGCACATCTGTGCCACAAGAAACAGACACAATCAGCCGGACACTGTATAAGGCAAAGTGACCGGTCCGCGACCAACGCGGGCCGGTCACTTTGCCTTTCCAGCTCCCTTTCTAGCCCCACTTGCAATTTGCTGATCGCGGTTCCGATGAGCACTCGAAGCGCCTGAGCTCAATCTCGAATGAGGATGAGCGGCACCGCCTTCGTGGGGTCGAGTTTGAGTGCGTACACTTCGCTGTGCTGACCGACCGCCCAGACGACCTTGCGCTTCGGGTCGTACATCAGCCCCATCGAGTTGTTGAACGGGCCTTTCTTGCCGATCGGGTCATCGCCGGTGAGGGGGATGCCCACCCATGCGTTCTTCGCGCAGTCGTAGGCGAGCCACCCGGGCGCGTCGTTGGCATCCCGGACCCGCGCCCCGACGAGTACCAGATCCGCATCCGGGATGTAGACCGTTTCGCGGCACGGTGCGAGCGCCTTCGTGAGCCCGTCCGGCTTCAGCCACGACACCTCGAAGGTGTTCATGTCGTACATCGCGACGTGCCCTTTCTTCTCGCCCACGTCGCTGAACAGGAGCAGGCGCGCGCGCTTGCTGTCGTAACACATGCCGTGGTGGTCGGCGCTCTTCTGGTGCAGCCCGGTCCGGATCTCCTTGGGGAGTGGCTTCCAACTCTTCGTTTCGGGGTTGAGTCGGAACAGCCATGTGCCCGCGCCGCCCGGTTGGTCGGCCCACACCACCGCGCCATCGGGCGTTGAACACACGGTGTTCACGTAGAAATTCGCGGCGAACGGGTTCTTCTGGGCGGAGCGCGACCACTTACCCGTGCGGGGATCGAAGAAGTACGTGTACTGGTGAGCGGCGAACACGAGGCACTTCAGGTTCGGGTCGTAGCCGGTGGACTTGTAGGTGTGGCCGGTCATCCACGGGTTGCCCTTGAAGCTCCATTCGCCGTGGACCTGATCGTTACTGTACACGAACTCGATCGGGTACTCCGGGGCGAACGGGAGCGCGTAGCGGTCGCTCTTGATGTCGTAAACGAAGGGCGCGGTGCCGCTGTACGCGGAGTGGCCGCCGCTGAACCGGATGATGTTGTCGTTGTGGGAATCGAAGACCGCCGAGCCCCAGTCCATGTTCATTCCGGGCCTGCGGGGCGTGGGCAGCCGGGACCACTCGTTCGGTTTGAGCGCTTTCAGGCGCGTGTCGGTGACGGTGTTGTCGGGCGCGGGGAGCCCTTCCGTGTACCACTTCGGATCGTGCGACCCCGTGCGGCGCACCACGCGGCCCGGCTTCGTACTGAGCCGCGCGGTGGCTTCCGCGCCGGGGGTCGCGGTGTCGAAGGTGCAGAACCACGCTTGGTTCTTGGCGTCGAGAACCATTACGGTGTCGTTTTCGTCCACCGCAGCGGGGAGGGGGCCGTTGGGTGGCACCGAGGGGCCGTCCTTGTCCCACGTGCCGACAAGCTGCCACTCGTTCTTCGCCACATCGTATGTCCAGGCTTCGAGGGGGAGCGGCTTGTACAGCGGCGCCACGTAGTCGGTGGTTGAGGTGTAGGTGTACCCACCGAGGAGCAGCACTTTCTTGGCTTTCGGGAGCCAGAGCATCGCGTGACCGGCGCGCGGGGCCGGCGAGACCTTCGGCTTCTGTTCGGTCCAGGTTCTTTTCGCGCTGTCGTAGACCCACGTGTCGGAAACGAGTTGGTCGAGTTGGTCGCCGCCGAACAGGACCGTGCGCGCGTGGACGGGATCGTACACCAACTGCGCGTTCGCCCGTTGCGGGGGCTCGTTGGTGGCCATCACCTGATCCCAGCGGCGCGCTTCGGGGGCGAACGTCCAGGTGCCCGGGTCACCGCGGTCGGTCGGGGTGTTGCCGCCGCCGAAGAGAACGAAGTGTTTGGCAGCGATGTCGTAGCACATCGACGACCAGAGCAGGGGGCCGCCGAGTTCCCCTTCGGGTCCGGTGCGGCGCAGGTTGGTCCACGTGCGCTCCCGCGGATCGTATTTGAAGGTGCTCTTCGCCGCGAGGAAGTAGAACGCGCCGGTGTCCGGGTCGTGGCCGAACTTGGTGCCCAGCGAGAACGTGCCGTAGACGGCCCAATTGGGGCGTGTGTTGCCCCCGGCGTCGGTGAAGCCCCACGTTTCGTTCTTCCACCCGGGCGCCTTCACCGGGCCGAACTCGTCACCCCATTTGGCGCCGAACTCGGGCAGTTCGTTGCGCCACTTCGCGCCCTTCTCGGGTTGGATCGAAAGGACATCGTAGGGGCGCTCCTTATTGTAGTTGCCGGAGTCGGTGCGCCCGCCGAGCACGAGGAACCGCTTGAGTTCGGGCGAGTACGCGAGCGGCACGTCCCAGCGCCGGCCCGCAATGGCACCGCCCTCGACCTTCACCCACGTGTTGGGTTCCGCGCCAATCGCGGTGGTGCTAAGGAAGAACATACCGGTGATGAGAAGGGCTTTGCGCATGGCAGTGGTGGGTGAAGGGAGCCGGTGGTGTGGTGGGTGCATCCTAATCGAGGGGCCGCGCCGAAGCACGCGAGAAGGCGCGGCACGTTACCAACGCCTTCGCCGTCGCTGCTCGGCGTGTCTCCCACCCGCAAAGGGAGAGGGCGGAAGGCAACCTACCCCCCCGCCCCTCCCTGAAGGGAGGGGTGATTGCGCGCGGTTGCTTCCCGCGCGTCCGTGACGGACACTCCGCGCGGGCGGGCGTTCTGGCCCTCTCCCACAAGGGGAGAGGGCGGAAGGCAATCCCATCCTTCTACGGGGAGCGGTACTTCGCCGGCCTCATGCCGGTAGCGGGACGTTCAGTTCCGCCGCGGCTTTCGCGATCAAGTCCCAGGTGCCATCCGGAACGGAAATGCCGTCCTTCGTGCGCTTCTCCTTTGCGCTGCGTTCGGGGTCGCCGGGGAGCGTGATCGCATTGACCCCGGGGGCCGTGGGGCACGAGCGGACGTACGCCGTCAAGCCGTCGGTCTCTTTGAGGAAGTGCTCGACGCCCCCGAACAGGACCGGGTTGAACAGCACGAACACGGCCGCGTTGCCCTGACCCGCGAGGGGGAACGTCGGGTTGCTGCACGCGCCGCCGGACAGCCCGCCACACAGGAGGTCGAGCAGGAGCCCCAGGCCGAAGCCCTTGTACGCTTGCGCCCCGCCGAACGGGAGCAGCGCGCCGCGGGGCTCGTTGTAAAGGACGCTCGGGTCGGTGGTGGGCTGGCCCCGGCTGTCGATCAGCCACCCCTCGCCCGCGGGTTCCTTCTTTTGGAATTGCGCGCGGACCTTCCCTTCCGCCACGGAACTGGTTCCGAAATCGATCACGACCGGGTCCGACGAGGTCGGCGCGCCCATGCAGATCGGGTTCGTGCTGATGCGGCCCTCGGTCCCCCCCGGCGGCGCCACCCGGCGCCCCGAGCCGTGTGAGTTGACCGCCGCGAACAGCGCGAAGTGCTCCTTCGCAACGAACTCCGCGTACTCCCCAAGGCGCCCGGTGTGCCCGCAGTTGCGGAGCGTGCCGGCCGCGATGCCCAGCGCCTTCGCCTTCGGGACGAGTTTCTCCAGCAGGCGGTACGTCTGAACCTGACCCAGCCCCCAACCCGCATCGGCGGCCACCACCGCCGGGGTTTCGGAAAGGACCGTGAGCGGGGCGCCCGCTTTGTAGGTGCCCTTGCGGATGAAGTCGAGGTACTGCGGGACGCGCATCACCCCGTGCGAGTCGTGCCCGCACAGGTTGGCGTCCACGAGGCTGCGCGCGACGACCGCGGCATCGGCGGCGGGGACGCCGACCGCTTCAAACAGCGTTTGTGCCAGTTGCGCGAGGGTCGAAGAAGAATACGTCGGCATCGGATGTTCCGTGAACTCGGGTCGGGGTTGTGGGTACAATCTCCCCGCGAACCGTCATTATCACAAGAGGTCCGAGTCATGGCTTTCGAAGTGCGCACCAGTTCGGCCAAAGCGGGCGACCGGAGCGGCGACATCTACGAACTCACCGACACCGAGGGCACGGTTCGCGCCGAGGTGTGGCCGCAGTGGGGGTTCAACTGCCTCAAGTGGCAGGTGCGCCAGGACGGGCGCTGGGC